>NZ_RZTC01000008.1:0-100942 GCF_004023165.1 Mesorhizobium sp. M7A.F.Ca.MR.176.00.0.0
TAAGACGTTGGCGTTCCCTAGAACACCCCTCATCCGTCGCCTTCGGCGACACCTTCTCCCACAAGGGGAGAAGGGAAGAGGCGCCCAGCCTCAATAAATATCGAAGTCGAAATATTTGGCCTGGATCTTCTTGTAGGTGCCGTCGGCAACGATCGCGTCGATGGCTGCGTTGAGCTTGTCGCGCAGGGCCGTGTCTTCCAGGCGCACGGCAATGCCGGCTTGCGTTTCGGTGCCCTTGACGTCGCCGACCAGCTTGCAGCAGCCGTCGCTTGCCTTCTTCAGCCAGTCCATCAGCACGAACTTGTCCGAGATCACGGCGTCAAGACGACCGTTGGTCAGGTCTGTGATCGCCTCTTCCTGGGTGGGATAGAGTTTTGCCTCCGCACCCGCCTTGCCATATTCATTCTGGGCATAGTCGGCCTGCGTGGTCGAAGCCTGGGCGCCGACCGTCTTGCCGGCCAGTGCCGATGGTTCGGTCGAGGTGAGATCGCTGTCCTTCGGCGCCACCAGAGCCAGCGGTGTCGTATAATATTTGTTGGTGAAGGCGACCTGCTTCTTGCGCTCCTCGGTGATGCTCATCGAGGCGATGATGGCGTCGAACTTCTTCGCCTGCAAAGCGGGAATGATGCCGTCCCAGTCCTGGGTGACGATTTCACACTCGACCTTCATCTGCGCGCATAGTGCATTGGCGATGTCGATGTCGAAGCCTTCGACCTTGCCGTCAGCCGTAATGGTGTTGAACGGCGGATAGGCGCCCTCCGTGCCGATCTTGATTTTCTCCTGCGCCTGCGAAAGCGAGCCGGCCGCCACCACCAGCATGGCAGCGCCTGCTGCCGATACGATCCATTTTGAAATCTGCATTTTCTTGGTTCCCCTTGCAGTGTTTCGTTTCAAGGTCAGCGTAACCAAGCATGGCGGGGCAGAGTCAGGCAAGCTGAGTCTGGTCGGGACCGAAGGCCATCAATCGATTAGGTCGATTTCAAATTCGGGTAGCCTTTGCCACTTGGCAAAAGGATTTGGATCACGCCGCCAATACTCCAGCACTTTGACTGGCTCAACACTCAGGTCGCCGTTCTCGGCATGCAAACCTGCTGGAGGCTCGCCCATTGCCAAAGTCTTCGACCGGGTCAGATGGTCGGCTCTCTCAAACTGGGCGGTGTGCCCGCATATCAACTGCAGGTATTCAGGACCACCGCGCGCCCGAGCCAATACAAGGAGGCATTCCGTTGGCCTACCATACGCGCCCATGCCTGGACGAAACGGAGCAAAGCGCGGCACGTCATGGACATCCCACCAAATCGGTTTGCTGTCGGTTAGCGATAAGATGTCGTCATAGGGGTCGTTCATTGAACTCACCGCTCTTCCAGTACGAACCATCTCCTGCCGAGTTTTCACAAGAGCTCCGCCGGATCAAGTATTCAGCGCGCGGCGCGGAAATGCTTGGACAGCTTCAGGCCCTGCGCCTGATAGTTGGAGCCGAGATCGGTGCCATAGAGGGCCTGCGGCCGCTTCAGCATATGCTCGTAGACCAGCCGGCCGACGATCTGGCCATGGTCGAGAATGAACGGCACTTCATGGCTGCGCACTTCCAGCACCGCCCGGCTGCCCGTGCCGCCAGACGCGGAGTGGCCGAAGCCCGGATCGAAGAAGCCGGCATAATGGACGCGGAATTCGCCGACCAGCGGATCGAAGGGCGTCATCTCGGCGGCGTAGAGCGGCGGCACGTGCACCGCCTCCTGGCTGACGAGGATGTAGAACTCGTCGGGATCGAGCACCAGTTCGCCGGCGCCGCTCTTGTGGATCGGCTCCCAGAAGTCGACGACTTCCTGCGCGGCGCGCTTGTCGACATCGACGAGGCCGGTGTGATGCTTGCCGCGGTAGCCGACCAGGCCGTTTTGGTCGCCGTTGAGGTCAATCGACAGGGCGATGCCGCCGCCGGAAATGTTCGGCGGCTCGGTAGCGACCAGCATCTCGGCGCGATGCAGGGCGTGCAGCTCGGCTTCCGAGAGCAGCGCATTGCCGGTGCGGAAGCGGATCTGCGACAGGCGCGAGCCGGTGCGCACGACGATCGGGAAGGTGCGGGGGCTGACTTCCAGAAAGAGCGGGCCATGATAGCCGGCAGCGATCTTGTCGAACTCGTGGCCGCGATCGGTCATGACGCGGGTGAAGATGTCGAGCCGCCCGGTCGAGCTCTTCGGATTGGCCGAGGCCGAAATGTCCGCCGGCAGCGCCAGGCTTTCAAGCAAGGGCACGATATAGACGCAGCCGGTCTCCAGCACCGCGCCCTCGGCAAGATTGATCTCGTGCAGCTGCAGCCGGTCGAGCTTTTCCGAGACCTTGTGGTTGGGGCCGGGCAGGAAGGAGGCCCGCACCCGCCAGGCCTTGTCGCCGAGCCTGAGATCGAGACTGGCCGGCTGGATCTGGTCGGCGTCGAGCGCACGCGCCGACTTCAGCGCGCCGGACTGGAACAGCGCCGATATGTCCTGATCGGGAAGAATGCCTGTCTGCCGCAAGGCTCCACTCCTGCTTGGTACAAACCTCTTAATGAAGCCGGCAATTGACGCAAGCGCGGTGCGGGTCTAAAGGGTCGTTATCCCGTGGTGATTTGGCCGGTCGGCTTGCAGCCACGTTAAACAAGTCGCTAAAGGACCGTCGGGCCGCAAGGCCGTATGGACCGGTTGCGACTTTCGCGGCCGGTTTTTTTGTGTCTGGAAGAAAAGCGATGAGCACCAAGAAGCACAACTGGAAGCCTCAGACGGCACTCGTGCACAGCGGAACGCTGCGTTCCGGTTTCGGCGAAACGTCGGAAGCGATTTACCTGACCCAGGGCTATGTCTACGAAACGGCACAGGCCGCCGAAGCCCGTTTCAAGGGCGAGGAGCCAGGCTTCATCTATTCGCGCTACGCCAATCCGACCGTCGACATGTTCGAGAAGCGCATGTGCGCGCTCGAAGGCGCCGAAGACGCCCGCGCCACCGCGTCCGGCATGGCAGCGGTGACGGCCGCCCTTCTGTGCAGCGCCAAGGCCGGCGACCATATCGTGGCGGCGCGTGCGCTGTTCGGCTCCTGCCGCTGGGTGGTCGAGACGCTGGCGCCGAGATACGGCATCGAGGCGACGCTGGTCGACGGCACCGACATCGCCAATTGGGAAAATGCGATCAAGCCGAACACCAAGCTGTTCTTCCTGGAAAGCCCGACCAATCCGACGCTGGAAGTGGTCGATATCGCCGCTGTCGCCTCGCTTGCCAATTCGATCGGCGCAAGGCTGATCGTCGACAATGTCTTCGCCACGCCCCTGCAGCAGAAGCCCTTGCAGCTCGGCGCCCATATCGTCGTCTATTCGGCGACCAAGCACATAGACGGCCAGGGGCGCTGTCTCGGCGGCGTCATCCTGTCGGACAAGAAGTGGATCGACGAGAACCTGCACGATTATTTCCGCCATACCGGTCCAAGCCTGTCGCCGTTCAACGCCTGGACGCTGCTGAAGGGCCTGGAGACGCTGCCGCTACGCGTGCGCCAGCAGACGGAAAGTGCCGGCCGGATCGCGGATTTCCTGGCCGAGCGGCCGGAAATCGCCCGCGTCATCTATCCCGGCCGCGCCGACCATCCGCAGGCCGACATCGTCAAGAAGCAGATGTCGGGCGGCTCGACACTGATCTGTCTCGACGTCAAGGGCGGCAAGCAGGCGGCCTTCGCCTTGCAGAACGCGCTCGACATCGTCTTGATCTCCAACAATCTCGGTGACGCCAAGAGCCTGATCACCCATCCGGCGACGACGACGCACAAGAATTTGAGCGACGAAGCGCGCGCCGAGCTCGGCATCGGGCCGGGCACGCTCAGACTTTCGGTTGGGCTGGAGGACACCGACGATCTGCTCGAGGACATCGCGCAGGCGCTGAAGGCCAGGTAGCGCGCGCGAGCGTCGTCACAGGATTACAGGCCGACCGCCTTGCGCAGCACTTCGTTCATGCGGGTCTGCCAGCCATCGCCAGCGGCCTTGAAGCGGTCGAGAACGTCGGCGTCGAGGCGTAGCTGTACGGCACGTTTGGGCCGGGCAAGCGGCGGCCGGCCAACCTTGCGGCGCGAAACGGCATCGGTTGGCTGCGCATCCGGATCGGCTTCGGCCGCAGCGGTGATCTTGGCATCTTCTTCGTCGGTCATCGCGGCAAGCGCCTTTTTGGCCAACGCCAAAGCGTCAGCACGTGACAGCTGGGGCGCAGCAGCCTCACGGCGTACGATCGTCTTAGAGGTTTTCGACATAGTCCGTAATTTCCTGCCTTGTGGCCTTGCGCAGCGAAATAACGCGGATGGCGTATCGTCGCTCGACATAAACCATCACATGGACGCCAGTTCCGATCAGACCGATGGCAACGAGGCGGTCCTCGCCAAAGTCCTCGCTGTCGTCGAGCCTGATAGCGGCGTTGGCGAAGTCGAAGGATGGTGCGATCGCAAAATCCACGCCATGCTTGGCCCTGTTCGTCCTGGCCTTGTTTTCATCCCACTCGAACTGCATCGCCGCCGGTGCGTTCCCATAAATTATGTATACACAAAAATAGAGCCTAACGCAACATTTCCGTATATACGATAATTATTCCAGCGGTCAAACCTAGCTGACGCCTTCAGGCGCCGGACGGCGTCTCTTCCAGCTCGGCCGTCTTGGTGCCGATGGTCATCGCATTGCCGCGCCAGTCGACGGCGCCGCCGAGCCAGCCGCGTCCCCACATCGCCGGCAGGATCAGGTCGCGCGCCATGATCGCGGCGACCATGCGTGGCGACAGGTACCAGCCCTTGGACCAGGCCAGGGCGCACTCCGGAAGGTAGAAGGCCGCCAGTACGGCAATGGCGGTTGCCCAGAGGCTGAAACCGGCACTGGCTGCGGCAATCAGCGCAAGCACCAGCGGCACCAAGGCGCCGGTCAGGATTTCGGGTGCGAAGAACAGCGGGAAAGTGACGCGGCGCAGGCGTGCCCAACGGGCCTGACGCGACCAGATCTCGTCAAACGAGCGCCGGCCAAGCGGCTGCTCGAAGGGGGCGGCGACGAGATTGACGCGCAAGCCGAGGCTGTTCACCAGCTTGGTCGCGGCGGCGTCCTCGGCGATCTCGGCGGCCAGCGCGCGGATGCCGCCATTGGCGTCGAGCATCGGCTTGTTCCAGAGCATGCTCTTGCCCTGGGCAAAGCCAAGGCCGAGCGCCTCGCCGGCATATTGCCAGCGCGCCTGCAGCGTGTTGAGGAAAGCGCATTCGACCTCGGCCCAGAAGCCGGCAGGCCGGGAGCCGATCGGCGTCGAGCAGACAAGGCCGGTGCCGGACCGCCAGGCAGCCATCAGGTGCTGGACGTAGTCTCTCGGCATCAGCACGTTGGAATCGGCCAGGACGACCCAGTCGTGCCGCGCCGCTTCCCAGCCCTTGACGCAATTGTTGAGTTTCGGATTGGCGCTGATGCGGTCGTCGCCGATAAGCAGCCGGGCTGGCACTTTCGGAAACCGGACGATCGTCCTGTTTATCAATTTGACCACCGGATCGTCGGCATGGGCAACGCAGAAAATCAACTCGTAGCGCGGCCAATCGAGCGAGAAGGCGCGTTCCAGCGTCTCCTGCGTGAACGGCTCGACGCCGCGCGACGGCACGACGATCGACACCGGCCGCGGCTTGGCGGCCGGCGGCCCAATGGTGTGGCGCCGTTTCAGACGCGAAGCGGCGAGCACGATGCTGGCGAGATTCGAGAGGATGAGGACAGTTGAAAGCGTGGCGGCTATGAGAGTGAGTTCCATCGAGATCCGGTCACTCCAGGAAAACCGGTCCACAAGATGGCCGGTTTCAACAGTTCAGCAGAGCGCCCGAGTCGCGCATCACCAGTCCGCGCACACCATCATTGTCATATGTCACTTAAATGACATTCTTTGTCGGCACCTGCCCGCGAGGTCGGCCAGAGGAGGCTTCGGTCGGTTGACCTAACCGCACAGAGCGCCGAAAGTTCCGCTGGAACCGTTTTTTGGAGCCGCTTATGTATAGCGCCGTCACGCGCAACATCGAAGTGCAGGTCAGGCCGTTCTATCTGGAGGACCGTTCGGATCCCTCGGAGAACCGCTATGTCTGGGGCTATCAAATAACGATCGACAATCAGTCGGACGACTTCGTGCAGCTTCTGTCGCGCTATTGGCATATCACCGACGGCACTGGCCGCGTCGAGGAAGTGCGCGGCCCCGGCGTCGTCGGCGACCAGCCCGAACTCAATCCCGGCGACAGCTACCAATACACGTCCGGTTGCCCGCTCTCGACACCATCCGGCATCATGGTCGGGCACTACACGATGCGCAACCAGCAGGGCGAGACGTTCGACATCGCCATTCCGGCGTTTTCGCTGGACCTGCCGGGGACGCGGCGGACGGTGAATTAGCGCCTTTCTCCCCGTTCTACGGGGAGAAATGCCCGGCAGGGCAATGAGGGGCGGCACCGAACTCGTGAGATTATCTCCCAAGCACGACAACGTCTGAGTGGACACACGCGGCCATTCGCCAAAGTTCGCGCTGCCCCCTCATCCGCCCTTCGGGCACCTTCTCCCCGTAAACGGGGAGAAGGAAAAACCCTGCTACTGAGCCGCGAATTCCGCCGGGTCGAAGTCATATTGCTTCGAGCAGAATTCGCAGGCGACGTGGATGCCACCATCCTCGGTGCTGTCCTTGATCTCCTGCGCGGAAAAACCCTCGAGGATGCCGCGGATCTTGTCCTTGGAGCACGAGCACTGGTCGGCGACCGGGACGCCGCCGAAGACGCGCACGCCATGCTCGTGGAACAGCCTGTAAAGCAGCCGCTCGGCACCGATCGTCGGGTCGATCAGTTCGGTCGGTTCGATCGTGCCGAGCAGCGCCAGCAACTCCTGCCAGGAATTGTCGACCGGGTCGTGGATCTCCTCGCGCGGATCGCCATCGCCACCCGGCAGGTCCGGGACGCGCATGCGCTCGGGCGACTGCGGCAGGAACTGCGCCAGGATACCACCGGCGCGCCACTGCTCGCGGGCACCGCCAGGACCGGGCGTCAAAAGCTTGGCCACCGACAGCCTGAGATCGGTCGGGATCTGTTCCGACTGGCGAAAATAGGTGCGTGCCGCATCTTCCAGCGTCTCGCCGTCGAGTTGGACGATGCCCTGGTAGCGCTGCGTGTGAGCGCCCTGGTCGATGGTCAGCGCCAGCACGCCGCTGCCGAGCAGCGTCTGCTGGGAAGTTTCGCCGGCCGCGACAAGCGCTTCCAGCCGGTCGGCGTCAAAACGCGCATAGGCGCGCAGCGCCGAGGGCGTGGAAAAATCCGCGACCAGCATGTCGACAGGCCCGTCGGTGCGGGTCTGCAGGATAAACTTGCCCTCGAACTTCAGCGAGGTGCCGAGCAGCACGGTCAGCACACAGGCCTCTGCCAGCAGGCGGGCGACCGGCTCGGGATAATCGTGGCGGCCGAGGATGGCGTCGAGCATCGGCCCGAGTTGGACGGTGCGGCCCCGCACATCGAGCGGGCCGACCTCGAACGGCACGACATGATCGTCGCCGGCATAGCCAAATTCGCCGAGTTTGGGGTGATGTTCAGTCACTTGATAGGTTTCCAACATGACAAAGCTCCAGGGCGCGGCCATGCCGCCCTCCGGGGCGCATGCGTCGAAACGCGCTTGATTTGCGTGATGCGGCGCAAATAGGCATCACACCCTCGCAGATCAAGCTCCCGGGGATCAAGCGCCCAGACACTTCAAGCGCCGAGACACTTCAAGCGCCGAGACACCAGGCAAGCACGGCCTTCTGGGCATGGAGCCGGTTCTCGGCCTCGTCGAAGACCACCGAATGCGGCCCGTCGATGACGTCGTCCGTCACTTCCTCGCCACGATGCGCCGGCAGGCAATGCATGAACAGCGCGTCCGGCTTGGCCTTGGCCATCAGCTTGGCGTTGACCTGATAGGGCGAGAACACATTGTGGCCGCGGGCGCGATGCTCCTGGCCCATCGACACCCAGCAATCGGTGACGATGCAGTCAGCCTGATCGACGGCTTCCTCGGGCGAGCGGGTGAAGTGCAGCTTGCCGCCATGCGCCTGCGACCAGTCGATATGCTTCTGCGCCGGCTCACTGCCCTCGGGCACGGCGACGTTGAGGTTGAAGCGGAACCGGGCCGAGGCCTCAAGTAAGGAATGCAGCACATTGTTGCCGTCGCCGGTCCAGGCGATGGTCTTGCCGGCGACCGGACCGCGATGTTCCTCGAAGGTCATGATATCGGCCATCAGCTGGCAGGGATGGGTGTCGTCGGTCAATCCATTGATCACCGGCACGGTGGCGTTCTCGGTCAATTCCAGCAGGCGCTCATGCGAGGTGGTGCGGATCATGATCGCATCGACATAGCGCGACAGCACCTTGGCGGTGTCGGCAATGGTCTCGGAGCGGCCGAGCTGCATCTCGGTGCCGGTCAGCATGATGGTCTCGCCGCCGAGCTGCCGCATGCCGACGTCGAAGGAGACGCGCGTGCGCGTCGACGGCTTGTCGAAGATCATTGCCAGCACCTTGCCTTCGAGCGGTTTGGTGCGTTCGCCGGCCTTGAGGCGCGCCTTTCGCACCACCGCATCGTCCAGCATCAAGCGCAGATCGCCTTCGGAAACGGTGGAAAGATCGGTGAAATGGCGAACTGACATCTGCAATGGTTCCGGGATTACTTCGCCGCGGCGGAAGCGATCGCCTCCGCCAGGCCCTTGGCGCCGGCGCGGATGCGGTTGAGCGCGTCATGGATCTCGGCGTCGGTGACGGTGAGCGGCGGCAACAGGCGAATGACGTTGTCGCCGGCCGGAACCGCCAGCAGGTGCTGGTCGCGCAAGGCCATGTTCACCTTGGTGTTGGGCATGGCGCATTTGAGGCCGAGCATCAGCCCGGCACCCCTGATGTCCTCGATGATTTCGGGAAACTCGTCGGCGACCGACGCCAGTCCCTGCTTCATCAGCAGCGCCTTGCGCTGGACATCTTCGAGGAAGCCGTCTTCCAGCACGACATCGAGCACGGCGTTGCCGACCGCCATGGCAAGCGGGTTGCCGCCGAAAGTGGTGCCGTGCACGCCAGCAGTCATGCCTACGGCCGCTTCATCCGTGGCAAGGCAGGCGCCCATCGGGAAGCCGCCGCCAATACCCTTGGCGATCGCCATGATGTCTGGCGTGACACCTGACCATTCATGCGCGAACAGCTTGCCGGTGCGGCCGATGCCGCACTGGACCTCGTCGTAGATCAACAGCAGGCCGTGCTGTTCGCACAATTGCCTGAGCCGCTTCAGCGACTGCGTCGGCACCGGGCGGATACCGCCCTCGCCCTGCACCGGCTCGATCAGGATCGCGGCCGTCTCCGGCGTGATCGCCTTTTCGGCGGCGTCGATATCGTCGAAGCCGACCTGATCGAAACCTTCGACCTTAGGGCCGAAGCCTTCGAGATATTTGTACTGGCCGCCAGCCGCGATGGTCGCCAGCGTGCGCCCATGGAAGGCGCCCTCAAAGGTGATGACGCGGAAGCGCTCGGGATTTCCTTTGACGAAATGGCAGCGCCGCGCCGTCTTGATCGCGCATTCCAGCGCCTCGGCGCCGGAATTGGTGAAGAACACCTTGTCGGCGAAGGTGGCGTCGGCCAGCCGCTCGCCAAGCCGGCTCTGCCCCGGAATCTCATAGAGGTTGGAAACATGCCAGAGCTTGGCGGCCTGCTCGGTGAGTGCGGCGACCAGATGCGGATGGCTGTGGCCCAGCGAATTGACGGCGATGCCGCCGGCGAAATCGAGATATCGCTCGCCCTTGTCGGTAACCAGCCAGGTGCCTTCCCCGTGGTCGAAGGCCAGGGGTGCGCGAGCAAAGGTCTCGTAAAGCGCCGAACCGCTCATTATATGCGTCTCCGGTACCGGAAAATCAAAAAAGCCGCCAAAGCGGCGGCCTGTGCGGCTTATCCCGTTTTTCGGCCATGAAGTCAACGAAAACGTCGCGTAGTGGCGCGCGGCAAGCCCTCCGACGGGACGCCGGCTCATCAGCGACCGGGCAAGTTGGGGAAAACCGAAAAAACCGATTCGTGTTGCACTTGGGACTCTTGTCACCGAGTCAGCGCATAGAGTAGTTGTAGTTGAGAAATAACTAGATTTCGTGCGGCGGACCTAATCACCAGATATATGTGGTGTCTGCCCTGGCAAATGTTGCCGGGTCGGGAGAAGGATTCCGATTGCCGCACGCTTAGAGGAGCGCGGTCTCATGAACTGGACTGACGAGCGGGTAGAACTCTTGAGAAAACTGTGGTCGGAGGGTCTGAGCGCAAGCCAGATTGCTGCGCAGCTTGGAGGGGTCAGCCGCAACGCGGTCATCGGGAAGGTGCATCGGCTGAAACTGTCGGGCCGCGGACGCTCGACCGCCACACCGGCACGCCAGAAGAAGGCAGCGCAAGGATCGACCGTCCAGAAATCGGTATCACGCGCTGCAACCACGGCACGCCATGTCACGACATCGATCGGCGCGACCGCCTTGCAGACGCAGTTCGACGCCGAACCCGTGGCACGCCATTACATCCGTCCGGTCGAGAATGTCGTGCTGCCGATCTCGCGGCATCTGCAGCTGGTCGAGCTGACCGAGCGAACCTGCAAATGGCCGAACGGTGACCCGCTTTCAGAGGACTTCCATTTCTGCGGCAACGAAGCCGCCGAAACCGGACCCTACTGCAAATATCACGCCCGCGTGGCGTTCCAGCCGGCATCGGAGCGGCGGCGGAGTCGCTGAGCGAATAGCGAATAGCGAATAGCGAATAGCGAATAGCGAATAGAAACGGCTTGCCTTCCGTAACAGGAAGCAAGCCGTTTTTGTGTTCGCTATTCGCTACTCCCTATTCGCTCTCTTCTCACAGCCAACCGTTCTTCCTGAACCGCCAGTAGAGAAACGTGCAGATGAGCGCGATAGCGCCCAGCACCACCGGATAGCCGTATTCCATCTTCAGTTCCGGCATACTGTCGAAGTTCATGCCGTAGATGCCGGCGAGCGCCGTGGGCACCGCCAGGATCGCGGCCCAGGAGGCGAGTTTCTTGGTGTTCGCCGTTTCCTGACTCTGGCCGACCAGGAGGCTGGCCTCGAAAGCGAACGCCAGCACTTCGCGCAGGCTGTCGATCTTCTCCTGGACGGTGCGGATGTGGTCGGTCACGTCGCGGAACAGCGGGTGCATGGCGGTATGTATCTGCGGCAGCTCGGCGCTGGTCAGCCGTCGGCAGACTTCGACCAGCGGAAGCGCGGCATTGCGCAGGCGCAGGAGATCGCGGCGCAGCATATAGAGCCGTTCGATGTCGGGAGCGGTCATTGGCTTCAGCAGAACCTTGTCCTCGATCGCCTCGACTTCGTCCTCGATCTGCTCGAGCACCGGCATGTAATTGTCGACGATGAAATCGAGAATGGCATAGAGGACGAAATCCTCACCCTTGGCCAGCGAATGCGGGCAGCTTTCCCAGTGCTGACGAACGGCGGCATAGGACGTCGAGGGACCGTGCCTGACGCTGACGATGTAGCCTGAGCCGACGAACAAATGGGTCTCGCCGAAGGTGACCCGGCCGTCGATCAGCTGTGCGGTGCGGGCGACGATGAACAAGGCGTCGCCATATTGCTCGATCTTCGGCCGCTGGTGCGGGTGCTCGGCATCCTCGATCGCCAGTTCATGCAGGTGAAACTGCGCCTGGACGCGCAGCAACAGGTTACGGTCGGGCTCCAGCAGGCCGATCCAGACGACATGGCCGGATTTTTTTGCCCATTCGCCGGCTTCCTCGATGGGAATGTCGGCGATGCGGCGCCCGGCCGTGTAAACGCCGCAAGCGACAATGCCGGATATCGACGCAGGCGCCGGGGTCAGGTTCCGAACATTTTCCATCACGACCTCCCGGAGCAAATCCACGGACGAGGATAGAGGCAAGGCCCGGAAAGCTTAGCGTAAATCGGATGGCGGTTCGAGAGGCGCGTTCACTTCACCGGCTGCGTCTCGGAAAGGCTGATCTTGTCGGTCTTGTCGCCCTTGGGCCGCTCAGCCGGCAACTGATCGCCGGTGACGATGTAGTAGATGGTCTCGGCTATGTTGGTGGCGTGATCACCGATACGCTCGATGTTCTTGGCGCAAAACAGCAGATGCGTGCAGGGCGTGATGTTGCGCGGATCTTCCATCATGTAGGTCAGCAATTCGCGAAACAGCGATGTGTACATGGCGTCGATCTGGTCGTCACGATCGCGCACGAAGCCGATTTTCTCCACCGAGCGAGACGCGTAGACGTCGAGCACTTCCTTGAGCTGGGTCAACGCCAGGTTGGACAGGGCCTCGAGGCCTCGGAAAAGGCTGGTCGGCTGGCGTCCGTCGGTGACGGCGACCACCCGCTTGGCAACGTTCTTGGCGAGATCGCCAACCCGTTCGAGGTCGGCGGAGATGCGAATGGTCCCGACGATCTCGCGCAAATCCGACGCCATCGGCTGACGCTTGGCGATGATGATGATCGCCTTGTCGTCGATTTCGCGCTGGCCCTCGTCCAGTACGGTATCGTCGCGGATGACCTTCTGGGCAAGGCCTGGGTCGGCATTGACGAGAGCGGTGACCGCCTGCTCGACCATGCGCTCGGCATGGCCTCCCATCGCGGCGATGCGCTTCGACAGATATTTCAACTCCTCGTCATAAGCGCTGACGATGTGCACGGACTGCATGGCAAAATGCCTTCCCACGGGGTGTTTTGATTTTGAGTCGTTTCCTCGAATCCCCGCTGATACGCTAGCCGGATGACAGAAAAAAGAAACAGTCCCCTTGAATTAGGGCGATATCAGTGCGTCGGCAAATGAACCGAGAATGCCGCGCCGTTGCCGACTTCGGACTTGATCGAAAGCCGGGCGTTGTGGCGCGTCAGTATATGCTTGACGATCGACAGGCCGAGGCCGGTACCCTTCTGGGTCCGGCTGGTCTCGACGTCGACGCGGTAGAAGCGCTCGGTAATGCGCGGAATGTGCTCCTCGGGAATGCCAGGGCCAAAGTCCCTGATCGTCACGTCGATGCCCGGTTCTGATCCGGCGTCGCTATGGGCTATGGATACAACCACGCGCCCACCCGACTGCCCGTATTTGCAGGCGTTTTCCAAGAGGTTCTCGAAAACCTGGAAAAGCTCATCGCGATCGCCAGGCACATGAAGCGGCCCATCGGCGTAGTGCCGCTCGATGGCAACGGCGTTTTCGCTGGCCAGCGGTCCGAGCGAGTCGATGACGCTGTCGACTGTCTGCCGCAGATCCACCTCGGTTCCCGGCTTCAGATAGGGTTTCATCTCGAGCCGCGACAGCGACAACAAATCGTCGATCAGACGCGCCATGCGACCGGTCTGGCTCTGCATGATCTGCAGAAACTGGTCGCGCGCCGCCGCGTCGTTGCGGGCTGGCCCGCGCAGCGTTTCGATAAAGCCGGCGATGGAGGCGAGCGGCGTGCGCAGTTCATGGCTGGCATTGGCAATGAAATCGGCGCGCATACGGTCGATCCTGCGTGCTTCGCTCTGGTCCTTGAACACCAGCACATAGAGATCGGTGGCGTGACCGACCGAGGACACACTCACCCGGTAGGCCCGTTCGACCGGCAGCTTCTCCATGTAGTCGACGACATCGGAGGCGATATCGCCTGATAGCACGCCGTCCAGCAGGGTCTGCATCTCCGGCGCCCGGAATTTCAACGACAGCGACATGCCTGGCGCGATGCCACCGAAGGCGGCGAAGGCGGCGGCGTTGGCATGGACGATGGTGGCGGTCCGATCGAAGATGATCAGCGGATCGGCGACGGCGGCGGCCAGATATTCACCAGAGAGCCGCTGCAGGCCGATGGCCTCGATGGCAGCGCCGCTGCCGGTGGATTGGCGCGCGCCAGTGGCCGGCAGTATGGCCGCTGCAAGCAGCAACAGCAGCGCCGCGAGGACGACATAGGCTGAAATCCCGGCCAAGGCATAGACGGCGACGACCGCGGTGACGCCGGCCGCAAGCAGCCAGCGGCTATGCCACAGCCGTGCGGCCATGGTTTGCGTCATGCCTCTCTGCTCTGTGTCCAGGTCAGCCATTCGCTCGTGGACCTGCCCCCATGTCTTCGCACCCGGTCGCACGGTGGCGGAAAACTTCCACTAGACCGCTTGCCGCATGACCCCGAAAATCGGGATCGATTTTCGGAAAGGATCATGCGCAAATCAAAAGTGCTACAGCGTCCTTTGCGCATCCAAACGGACGCGCGACGCTGTAGTGGCTCCCCATAGCATGAGTCCGGAAGCTGGAAAGGGTTCGTCTCGATGAAAAAAGCCAAAGAAAGTCCCGCCGCGCCAACTTCGGGGCCGCTGAAGATCAGGATCGGTGGCAAGGAGAGGGAGTTCGACATCGAGAATCCCGTGCTTCCCGACTGGGTCGAGGACAACAAGCTGACCGCTGGCGGCTATCCCTACGACAAGAAGATGAAAAGCGACGAGTATGACGAGATACTCGAGAAGCTGCAGATCGAGCTGGTCAAGGCGCAGGCTTGGCTGCAGTCGACCGGCAAACGGGTGATGGCGCTGTTCGAGGGCCGCGACGCTGCCGGCAAGGGCGGCACGATCTTCGTGGTGCGCCAGTACCTCAATCCGCGCACGGCACGCAACGTGGCGCTGACCAAGCCGACCCCGACCGAGCTTGGGCAATGGTACTACCAGCGCTATGTCGACCACTTCCCGACTTCAGGCGAATTCGTCACCTTCGACCGCTCCTGGTACAACCGCGCCGGTGTCGAGCCGGTGATGGGTTTCTGCACCCCGCAGCAGCACGAGCAGTTTCTCGACGAGACACCGCATTTCGAGCGGATGATCTCCAACGAGGGCATCCACTTCTTCAAATTCTGGCTGAACATCGGCCGGGAAACGCAGCTCGAGCGCTTCCATGACCGTCGCTACAGCCCGCTGAAGAGCTGGAAGTTTTCGCCCATCGACGTTGCAGGCATCACCAAGTGGGACGACTACACCAAGGTGCGCGACACCATGTTCGAGCGCACCCACAAGGAATTCGCGCCGTGGATCATCGTACGGGCCAATGACAAGCGGCGCGCGCGGCTGGCGATCATGCGGCGCATCCTGTCGTCTCTGCCCTATGAGGGGCGCGATCTCGAAATCATCGGCAAGGAAGATAAGAAGATCATCGGCGAAGGGCCGTCATTCCTCGGCAAGCAGGATTGACGCTTCCGCGCCGCGCGGCCTTGGCCGCGCGGCGCGGAACTTGAGGCTTTCGCTCAGGCCGCGAGCCGGGCGATGCGTTGCAATCGCCGCAGCGTGGTGTCGTCCTGCAGCGCCTGCTGGAAAAGCGAAATCTCCTGATCGATGCGGTCGCAGAGGGCCTCGGTGTTCCCTTTCAGCAGGCCGCGCGTCTGCAGCAAGGCGGCGACCGGCTTCTTGACGAGCTGTCTTGCCCGGCCGAGGGCCGCCTCCTCGACGGTGCCTCCCGGCACGATCTCCGCGACCAGGCCGAGCGCCCTGGCGTCCTCGGCGCGAAGCGTGTCGCCGAGGCAGAAGAAGCGGAAGGCACCGGCATAGCCGAGCTTCTGCGGCGCCAGGATGCTGGTCGCCGCGTCCGGCACCAGGCCGAAATCGACGAACGGCACCCTGAACGTGCTCTCATCGGACGCGATCACCATGTCGCAATGGAACAGGATGGTGCAGCCGACACCGACGGCATCGCCGTCGACGCAGGCAAGGATGGGCTTGGGAAACGTCGCCAGCGTGCGGAACAGGTCGGTGACGGCGGTAATCAGTTTCTGGTGCTTGGTGGCGTCGAGGAATTCGGAGAAGTCGCCGCCCAGACAGAAACAGCCTGCCAGGCCGCGCAGCACGACGACGCGAACCTCCTCATTGTCGGCGGCTTCATGGAAGGTCCTTGCCAGGCTTTCATAGGCTCTCCTGTCCAGCACCGGCCGGCCGTCGCTCGACGACACGGTGACGACCAGCGTGTGGTTGCGAAGTTCAGGTTGCGGGTGTGTGCTCATGGCTGTCTCCGATCTCATGACGCACGCCTTTGCCCGAGCATGTCAGGATATCCCCTGGCCAGCACGGGAGCAAAATGATTGCGGCGCGACCGCACCACATCGAGGGTGTGTTCGTTGAAGGTCAGCAAGGTGGCGACGACCTGCTGGTTGCCATAGGTGCGCTGATAGCCCAGCGGGGTCGCCAGGAAATGCAGTTGCAAGGCGCGCAGCACCCACATCGGCTCGAACTCGATGATCACCTTGTCGACGCCGCGCTTCAGCCCCCACTCGACGAAACCGGCAATCAGTTCGGTGCCGACGGTCGAAACGCCGCGACGGCCGTCACGAAAACCGGGAGCCACCGCGTAGCGGGTCAATTCCCAGATGTTTGGACCCGATGGCGGCGTTCCTTCGGAAAGATCGGTCAAGACCTCGGTCAGCAGATGTGGCCGCGTCGTCGGCAACATCCTCTGATAACCCGCCACTTCACCGCCCCTGATGACGATCTGATGGACCGCCTCGTCGTGATCGAACTGGTCAAGTTCGAGCCCGTCGGGACGCCTGAGGTCATCCCACCCCATCTCTTCGACGAATATCTTGTAGCGCAACCGATGGACGGCCTCCCAAAGGTCGGGACGTTCCATCAATTCCTGGGTTGTAAGGGAAAAAAGCATTCCGCCGTCTCCTGCGTTCAGAGGAAGATACGGCCGTGCTTTGATGAGAAAATTGCGTGATCGCGTAGGCAAAAATTCCAGGTCGGCACGGCCGACCTAACTAATGTAGCCGCGCCGTATCGCTTCCGCGACGGCCTGCACCCTGTTGACGGCACCTAGTTTGCTTTTGGCGTTAAGAAGATGTTTCTCCGAGGTGTGTTCGGAAATGCCGAGGATTTGCGAAATCTCCCATTCGGACTTGCCGACGGCGGCCCATTGCAGGCATTCGCGCTCGCGCGGCGTCAGCACGATATGATCGATGGTGTTGCTCGCCATGGTGTGGAGTTGCATGGCGCGGCCAACCGCATAGGTCGAGACCAGCGACACCTGGCCAAATTCGGCGGCGGACAATTCCACAGCCTCGCCGCCGAGCGACACCATGACGATCTGGCCGTCAAGCGTGATCAACGGAAAGGCCAACCCATCACGCAATTTGAAGGCGCCGGCATCGCCCATCACCTCGCCGCTGCTCTTGTCTATGCGGATGCCCTGCGACGCCTCGTGCCACTGGAAGGGCGCCTGCAACTGTTTCATGTGGCTGACGACCGGGTCGTGGTCGACATAGTTGCGCGCGACATAGCGCTCCAGCCACTCGCCCGGCCAATCGCAGAGAAGCACATGCTGCTTTTGCTGGCCGGCCGGCGTGCCTGGCTGCGGTACAGTTCCCGCCATCAGTGCGGTGAGGCCGAAATCCGATGTTATGCCCAGCAGCCTTTCACAGACCGCCGCCGCCGTCGCGGCGTGCTGCAGTTGGTCTATGTATTCCAGCGTGCGATCGAACTGACCCATCGCAACATCAACCCCATGTTGCCTCGTGCATTGCGGCCAATGATGCGTGCCTGATTTACACTTCGCCACCGACCACGGATTGCAAATCGCATACTTATTTTGTGGCTCCCTCTCACGAGGCGACCGAAGCTGATTTGCAAACCGGCTAAATCATATCCTGAAATCGGCGGGTTGAAATCAAAAACCATTGTGCCTGTACCATTTTCGTACCAAAACCGGTGCGAGCACGACTGTGGCGGAGTTTTATCTTGGCGTTCCGGTGGAGGTCCTTCGCCCTTGCGATGCTGATCGGCTTGCTGTCGTTCGCCGACGGCGCGCGCGCCGCGGCGCCTCAGGTTCCGGTGCTGTGGGATGCCAAGGAGCGGCTGCCCAAGCCAGACCTTTCGACGCTGCCCCGGCTGAGGTTCCTGACCACCACGGACTTCCCGCCCTTCAACTTCCTTGACGGCGCGGGAAAGCTGTCCGGCTTCCATATCGATCTGGCACGCGCCATCTGCGCCGAGCTTGGCATTGTCGAAAAATGCCAGATCCAGGCCCTGCCCTGGGCCGAGCTGGAAGGCGCACTGCGGAAAGGCGAAGGCGAGGCGATCATCGCCGGCATCGCCGCAACACCGGAATCGCGCGCGACCTACGCCTTCTCACGCTCCTATCTGCAGTTTCCAGCGCGCTTCATCATGCCGAAAGGCAAGGCGCTGACCGAGCCCATCTTTGACAAATTGCACGGCAAGCGTGTCGGCGTAATATCAGGCTCGGCGCATGGACGCATGCTGCGCGACTATTTCAACACGGTTCAGGTCGTCCCTTTCGACAGGCCGGAGGACCTCTATGCCGATCTCAAGGCCGGCAAGGTCGACGCCGCCTTCGGCGACGGCATGCGCCTGGCCTTCTGGCTGGGCGGCTCGGACGCGGCGGGCTGCTGCCGCTTTGCCGGCGGGCCCTATCTGGCGCCTGAATATCTGGGCTCGGGCATGGCCATTGCCACCAAAGCGGACAATCCGGCGCTGGCCGCCGCGATCGATTACGCGCTGCAGGAGATGTCGATGAAAGGCACGTTCGCCGAATTTTATCTGCGCTATTTCCCGGTCAGCTTTTTTTGATCCGGTTCCGGTCAGCTTTGCCGGCCTGACCTGAATCTCAACAGCGTCCGGCCAAGGACTTCAGGTCAGCGTGCGCAGCCTCGCCTTGGCCGCGCGGCCGATGGCAGCAACCGTCAGCGTGTCGAGATCGAGCTGACGCCGGATCAGCTGCAGCACCCGTACCTCTTCCATGCGCATTTCGAGGTCAACGGCGGCAACCTCGAAGGCAGCGGCATAGGCGGTGTCGCGCAGCCGCTCAGGCAAGACCTCGGCGACTTCAGCCAGCACACCCTCCAGCCCGTCCTTTTCGTGCAGGCGCTTCTGGCAGTCCTGGGCAACGCCGACCAGCCTGTCGTGGTTGAAGTCCTCGAACACCGGCCAGGAGCGGACGACCTCGCCGATCCGCGCCAGTTCGACATCGGTCATGTCGCGGTCGGAGGCCGAGGTGATGACCATCAGATAGATCAGGGCTTCATGGGGTGTCGGCAATTTTTTCTCCTTGAACCGGGCCTCGAAGTTAGGAACGCCCATTCTGCACCGCAAGGAAAAAGCGCCGCACGCGTTGACGCTCCGGCGCTGCACGCCTAGAGACCGGTTGAAAAAGCCTTGCCGCGGCCCGTCTTCGGGCCGGCAAATGATTTGGAAAACTGTGACATGACGGGATCAAACATCATCGATCTCAACCCCGAGCTGCTGGCGGCTGCGACCGAAAGCAAGGCGTGGCCGTTCGAAGAGGCCAAAAAGATCATCGAGCGCTACAAAAGCGCCGACTTCCCGCAAACAATCCTGTTCGAGACCGGTTACGGACCGTCCGGCCTGCCGCATATCGGCACGTTCGGCGAGGTGGCGCGCACCTCGATGGTGCGCCATGCCTTCCGTGTCCTGACGCAGGATAAGGTCGCGACCAAGCTGCTGTGCTTTTCCGACGATATGGACGGCATGCGCAAGATACCCGACAGCGTGCCGGACCGCGCCGCACTCGAGCCGCATCTGCACAAGCCGCTGTCGTCGGTCCCCAACCCCTTCGGCGGCGACTATGCCAGCTTCGCCGACCACAACAACGCGATGCTTTGCCGCTTCCTCGACACGTTCGGCTTCGACTACGAGTTCGCCAGCGCGACGCAATACTACAAGTCCGGCCGTTTCGATGCGATGCTCAAGCGCGCCGCCGAACGCTATGAGCAGATCATGGCGGTGATGCTGCCGACGCTCGGGCCTGAGCGGCAGGCGACCTACAGCCCGTTCCTGCCGATCTCGCCGAAGAGCGGCCGCGTGCTTTACGTGCCGATGAAGCATGTCGACGCCAAGGCCGGCACCATCACCTTCGACGACGAGGGCACCGAGACCACGCTTTCGATCACCGGCGGCCGCGTGAAGCTGCAGTGGAAGCCGGATTTCGGCATGCGCTGGGCAGCGCTTGGCGTCGATTTCGAAATGTTCGGCAAGGACCACCAGACCAATGCGGTGGTCTACGACCGCATCTGCAACATTCTGGGCGGACGGGCGCCGGAGCATTTCGTCTACGAACTGTTCCTCGATGAGAACGGCCAGAAGATTTCGAAGTCGAAAGGCAACGGGCTGACCATCGACGAGTGGCTGACCTATGCGCCGACCGAAAGCCTGGGGCTCTACATGTACCAGCGGCCGCGGCAGGCCAAGAAGCTGTATTTCGACGTCATCCCACGGGCCGTGGACGAATACTATACGTTCCTCGCCGCCTATCCCCGGCAGGACTGGAAGGAACGGCTGGGCAACCCGGTCTGGCATATGCATGACGGCAACCCGCCCGCGATCGACATGCCGGTGCCGTTCTCGCTGCTGCTCAATCTGGTCAGCGCCTCCAACGCGCAGAACAAGGATGTGCTGTGGGGGTTCATTTCACGTCATACGCAAGGCGTGACGCCAAAGACGCATCCCGAGCTCGACCGGCTGGTCGGCCATGCGATCCGCTATTTCGACGATTTCGTGAAGCCGACGAAAACCTTCCGGCCTGCCGACGAGGTCGAGCGCGAGGCGCTGGCAGCCCTCGACGAAGCGCTTGGGGCGCTGCCGGCCGACGCCAACGGCGAAGCGATCCAGAACGCCTCGCTCAACGTCGCGCGCAGGATCGAGCGCTATCAGGATCATTCCAAGCAGAGCCCGGAGGGTGGCCCCGGCGTATCGGGCGCCTTCTTCCAGATGATCTATCAGGTGCTGATCGGCCAGGAGCGCGGCCCGCGCTTCGGCTCGTTCGCAGCGCTCTACGGCGTTGCCGAGACACGTGCGCTCATTGAGCGGGCGCTGGCTGGTCAGCTGGCTTGAGCACGCCGTCGACCTCTTCCAGGATCGAACCCGGCGCCTGAGGCGCCTGGCGTGGCGCGGCCGGCATCGCCGGCATGCCGGACAGATCGGGCGCCGATCCGAAAATGCCCTTCTTCGCCGTGCGTGCCATGTCGCCGGCCTCGACATAGGGTCCGCCCTTGGCGGCGCGCGCCCAGCCATTTTCGACCAGCCACTGACCGACATCCTGCTTGCCGATCCGGCACTCGGCTGCGATCAGGTCGCGGCCACCCTCCGGCGGCACGGTGCAGACCACCGCGCGGCCGCGCAGGAAGGCGCGGAACGCCGTCCGCGCCCGGACGCCGCACGGCCAGGGCTTGCCGTCCTCGCTGCAGGTCTCGTCCTGCCTGACGATATCGATGCCGGAAACCGCGACCGAGTAGCCCTTCGCCTCGATCAGGCCGGCGGCCGGCGCAACCGGCTGGAACAGCTTTGTGCCGTTCCAGTCGTCGGGCATTTTCGGCTTGGGCGGCACGGCCAGCGCGAGCTTGCTCAACGGTTCGCGCGGCTCGACCCGTTCAAGCCCCTCGGCGGGCAGTTCCGGTGACGCGACGATTTGGGGATCGATCGCCCTCGAATGCAGCACCGGCTTTGGCGGCTGCGGGGCTGCTATGGCCGATGTGGCCGGCTCCTGCGGCACCGTCCCGGCAGCCTGCTGCGCCATCGTGTCGGCGCCCGGATCAAGCTGGTCCACCGTGATGACGCTTTCACTTCCTTTCAACGTGCGACCGCCAGTGACGACCATGGCCGCCATCACAGGCACCATCAGAACCGCCAGCGCATGATGGAGAAGCCGCACCAGCCGGACCTATTGGCTTGCCCAGACAATCCGCGCCACCCATTCGACATCGCGCATGGGAATATCGCGGTCGGGATGATCGGGATTGAGCGAGACCAGCGCAATCGACTTGACGGTCTGGCGCTCGAGCACCTTGGCCATCACCTCGCCTGATGTGGTCTTGACGACGACGCGATCGCCCTTGCGGGTGACGGCGCCCGGTTCGACGATGAGGACGTCGCCATTGCGGTAGAGCGGCAGCATGGAATCGCCTTGCACCTGCAGCGCGTAGGAACTCTCGGTCGATTGCGCCGGCAGTTCGATCAGATCCCAACCCTGCCCGACTGGAAAGCCGGCATCGTCGAAGAAGCCGCCGGCGCCGGCTTGGGCAAAGCCGAGCAACGGCACGGAGCTTCTGCGGGCGACCGAAGCGGCATGGCTGGTCGAAGCACCATTGCTGATCCCGGGCCGGCCTTCGATCAGACCGGTGAATTCGTCGAGTGAGGCGCCCGTCGCCTCGATGATCTTGGCCAGCGATTCGGTCGAGGGCCAGCGTGGTCGGCCATCCGACGACAAACGCTTCGACTTGTTGAAGGCAGTGGAATCGAGCCCCGCACGCTTGGCCAAACCCGAGGCCGAAAGCGAATAACGCTTGGCAAGAGCATCGATGGCAGCCCAGACTCGGTCGTGCGAGAGCATGCTCGCTCTCCTTCGGTGCAGGAAAAAATACCTTTCCCTTCTAGTCTTGGAATGTCGTTTTGTCCACCGGTCGTGGAGTGGTTGCAAACGTTTCCGTCGATCGCGGAAAGTCCGACTACCGGGATCGATCGACGCCCTTGGCCAAGCTGCGCAGACCCTGGTGCGATGTCATGAAAATCCGCTCCGTTTGCGTCGGTGGCCGCGGGTTCACGGCACGACCAAGTGCCGCAACGACCTCGTCAATCTCAAGAAAGTTGCGAGCCTTGCGATCGTAGACGCCGGCTGTCGTCAGGATCAACGCGGCCGTCTCGCCATTGTCGAGGACGAAGCGGTGCTTGCCTACAACCTGGGTGCCTTCCCAGGTCTCGATCGAGGACACCACTTCGAAGCGGCGCCACAGCCTGATCTCGCGTGCATAGACCGCTTGCAGTCCGCCCATCATCGGCGCCCAGCCATTCTTCCTTGCCAGCGTGATGAGGCCTGCACGAACAAACAGGTCGATGCGGCCGAGATCGGCCAGCATCATGTAGCGCGCATTGTTGAGATGGATGTTGAAATCGATGTCGGTCGGCAGGCAGCGGAAAGCCCGCCGGCCTTCGCCGCCCATCGCATAGGGGCCACGGCTGCGTGCCGTGGCCATCATGCGCACCATGCGCGCCCAGACATACATTACAGCGCCCCATGTCCTCTTGGACGCGCGAAGGTCGCTGCAAGACGCTTGATTTTACCCATGCGTCAGGCTGCCTGCTTCACGTCGCCTTTCGCATAGGGATCGAAGCGCTGGTAGAAGGTCTCGCCCTTCTCGGCCATGTCGAGCAGCAGCTTGGGTGCCTTGAACTCGGCGCCGTATTTCTTCTGCAGGTTCTTGGCGATCTTCACGAACGCCTTGGCGCCGATGCCGTCGATGTAGGACAGCGCACCGCCGGTGTAGGGCGCGAAGCCGAAAGCGAGGATCGAGCCGACATCGGCCTCGCGCGGGTCGGTGACGATGCCTTCTTCCATCACCCGCGCCGCTTCCAGCGCGATGGTGACCAGCAGCCGCTGCTGCAGTTCCTCATAATCGACCTTCTCGGGTGCAAGCTGCGGATAGAGCTCCCTAAGGCCCGGCCACAACTTCTTCTTGGCCGGCTTTGCCGGGTAATCGTAAAAACCCTTGCCGTTCTTGCGGCCGAAGCGGCCGTGATCGTCGACCATGGCGTTGATCAGCGCCATCTGCTTGGGATCGACCGCCTTGTCGCCCAGATCCCTGATGGTCTGCTTCATGATCTTCTGGGCAAGGTCGATGGCCGTCTCGTCGGTCAGCGCCAGGGGGCCGACCGGCATGCCGGCCGCCTTCGCTGCATTCTCGATCATCGGCGCGGGAACGCCCTCGATCAGCATCTTGTAGGCTTCCGACATGTAGCGCAGCACGCAGCGATTGACGTAGAAGCCGCGCGTGTCGTTGACGACGATCGGCGTCTTCTTGATGGCGCGAACGAAGTCGATGGCGGTGGCCAGCGCCTTGTCGCCGGTCTTCTTGCCCAAGATGATCTCGACCAGCATCATCTTGTCGACCGGCGAGAAGAAATGGATGCCGATGAAATTCTTCGGCCGCGCAGAATTCTTCGCCAGGCCGGTGATCGGAATGGTCGAGGTGTTCGACGCGAAGATCGCCGATGGCTTCAGCACGGCTTCCGCCTGTTCGGTGGCGCTCTTCTTCACGCTCGAATCCTCGAAAACGGCCTCGACCACCAGATCGCAGCCGGCAAGGTCGGCATAGTCCGCCGTCGGCGTGATCAGCGACAGCAGTTTGTCCTTGTCCTCCGGCTTGGCGCGGCCCTTCTTGACCTGATCCGAGATCAGGCCGTCGGAATGCGCCTTGCCCTTGGCAGCCGACTCCAGATCACGGTCGAGCAGCACCACCGGGATGCCGGCCTTGGCGGTGACATAGGCGATGCCCGCGCCCATGAAGCCGGCGCCGAGAATGCCGATCTTCTTGAACTTGGTTTCGGGCACGCCGGCTGGGCGGCGGGCGCCCTTGTTCAGTTCCTGCAGCGACACAAACAACGAGCGGATCATCGCCGCCGCTTCCCTGGTCTGCATGATCTCGGTGAAATAGCGCTGCTCGATGCGCAAACCGGTGTCGAACGGCACCAGCAGGCCTTCATAGACGCATTTGAGGATCGCGGCGGCGGCCGGATAGTTGCCGTAAGTCTCGCGACGCAGGATGGCGATGGCCGGCGGCCACAGATTGAAGCCGGCGGGCGAATAGATCTGGCCGCCGGGCAGCTTGAAACCTTTCTCGTCCCATGGCGCCACCGGCTTCAGGCCATTCCTGATCATCGCCTTGGCGGTCTCGACGAGCCTGGCCGGCTCGGCGATCTCATGGATCAGGCCCATAGACTTGGCCTTCTGCGGCGACAGTGTCTGGCCCGAGGTCAGCATCTGCAGCGCTTGCTGCTGATCGGTCAGCCGCGGCACGCGCTGGGTGCCGCCTGCGCCCGGGAAGATGCCGATCTTCACCTCGGGAAGCGCCATCTTCACCTTGTCGCTGTCGGCGGCGACACGGCCGTGGCAGGCGAGCGACAATTCGAAGGCGCCGCCCATGCAGGTGCCTTTGATCGCCGACACCCACGGCTTTCCGCAAGTTTCCAGCTTGCGGAACAGGCCGGTCATCATGCCGGCATTGTCGAACAGCGCCTTGGTCGCCCTTTCGGCGTCCTTGCCTTTTTCCGCGGCGAAGGTCGTCAGCATCTTCTGCAGCAGGGTGATGTCGGCACCGCCGGAGAAGGTGTCCTTGCCGGAGGTGATCACTGCGCCCTTGATGGCGGCGTCACCAGCCACCTTGTCGACAATGGCGTTCAATTCCCGCATCGCCTCTTCGGTGAAGACGTTCATCGAGCGGCCAGGCATGTCCCAGGTGACCAGCGCAATGCCGTCGGCGTCGATGTCGAGGGTGAAATTGGTGTAGCTCATCGTTTCTCTCCCCGTCAGACGCGTTCGATGATGGTTGCGGTCCCCATGCCGGCGCCGATGCACAGCGTCACCAGAGCCGTGTTGAGATCGCGGCGCTCGAGTTCGTCCAGCACCGTGCCGAAGATCATCGCGCCGGTGGCGCCGAGCGGATGACCCATGGCGATAGCGCCGCCATTGACGTTGATCCTGTCGTGATCGATGTCGAACGCCTGCATGTAGCGCAGCACCACCGAAGCGAAGGCTTCGTTGAGCTCGAACAGGTCGATGTCCGAGAGCTTCATCTTGGCGCGCTTCAACAGCTTCTCGGTGACGTCGACCGGGCCGGTCAGCATCAGCACCGGCTCGGAGCCGATGTTGGCGAAGGTGCGAATTCGCGCGCGCGGCTTCAGCCCCATCGCCTTGCCCGCCTTCTTCGAACCGAGCAGCACGGCGGCGGCGCCGTCGACGATGCCGGACGAATTGCCGGCATGATGGACGTGATTGACCTCTTCCACCTCAGGGTGCTTCTGCACTGCGACGGCATCGAAGCCGCCCATTTCGCCTGGCATGACGAAGGACGGGTTGAGCGAGGCCAGCGACTGCATGTCGGTCGATGGGCGCATATGTTCGTCATGGTCGAGGATGGTCAGGCCGTTCTGGTCCTTGATCGGGATGACGGAGTTCTTGAACCGGCCATCGGCCCAGGATTTGGCGGCGCGCTTCTGGCTCTCGACCGCATAGGCGTCGACGTCGTCTCTGCTGAAGCCGTATTTGGTGGCGATCAGGTCGGCCGAGATGCCTTGCGGCACGAACCAGCCGGGCAGGCCTACGGACGGATCCATGAACCAGGCACCGCCGGAGGCGCCCATGCCGACACGCGACATCGATTCGACGCCGCCGGCAATGACGATCTCATCGGCGCCCTGCGCGATCTTGGCGGCGCCGAAATTGATGGCGTCGAGCCCGGAAGCGCAGAAGCGTGAGATCTGCATGCCGGGCGCCTTAGTGTCGTAGCCGGCCTCGAAGGCGGCGGCGCGCGGAATGACCGAGCCGGCTTCGCCGACCGGATCGACGCAGCCGAAGATGATGTCATCGACATTGCCGGTATCCAGCCCATTGCGATCGCGCAGCGCTTCAAGCGTCTTGGCGGCAAGCCGCACCGCCGGCACCTCGTGCAGCGATCCGTCCTTCTTGCCCTTGCCACGCGGTGTGCGCACGGCGTCATAGACATAAGCTTCAGCCATTTGCTTGCTCCTTGGGTTTGCCTGATGTCGCTCTCAGAGAGAGCGGCCGATCAGCAATTTCATGATCTCGTTGGTGCCGCCGTAGATGCGCTGGACGCGGGCGTCGCGGAACATGCGGGCGATCGGGTATTCATTCATGTAGCCATAGCCGCCATGCAGTTGAAGGCATTCGTCGACGACTTTTCCCTGCAGGTCGCTGAGCCAGTACTTGGCCATCGACGCGGTCACAGCATCGAGGCCGCCGGCGATGTGGCGGGTGACGCAATCATTGTAGAAGACGCGGCCGACGGTGGCCTCGGTCTTGAGTTCGGCCAGCTTGAACTGGGTGTTCTGGAAATCGATGATCGCCTTGCCGAACGCCTTGCGTTCCTTGACATAATCAATGGTCAGCGCCAGCGCCCGCTCGATCATGGCAATGGCGCCGGTGCCGATCTGCAGCCGCTCCTGCGGCAATTGCTGCATCAGTTGGACGAAGCCCTGCCCTTCCTCGTGGCCGAGCAGGTTGGAGGTCGGCACGCGCATGTCGTTGAAGAACAACTCCGACGTGTCGTTGGCCTTGAGCCCGATCTTGTCGAGGTTGCGGCCGCGCTGAAAACCTTCGACCTCGTCGGTCTCGACGACGATCAGCGAGGTGCCCTTGGCGCCCTTCTCCGGATCGGTCTTGGTGACGACGATGATGAAGTTCGCAAGCTGGCCGTTGGTGATGAAGGTCTTGGAACCATTGATCTTGTATTGGTTACCATCCTTCTGCGCCCGCGTCTTGACGCCCTGCAGGTCGGACCCGGCGCCAGGCTCGGTCATGGCGATGGCGCCGATCAGCTCGCCGGTCGCCAGCTTCGGCAGCCATTTCTTCTTCTGCTCCTCGGAGCCATAGTGGAGGATGTAAGGGGCGACGATCGAATTGTGCAGGCCGATGCCGAAACCGTCGACGCCGACATGGCCGATGGCCTCGATGATGGCGCTCTCATGCGCGAAGGTGCCGCCGGAGCCGCCATATTCCTCCGGCATAGAGGCGCAGAGCAGGCCGGCGGAGCCTGCCTTCAGCCAACTCTCGCGATCGACCATCTCGTTCTTCTCGAACTCGTCGTAGCGCGGCGCGATCTCCTCCGACATGAAGCGATGCGCCATGTCGTAGAGCATGCCGACCTCGTCCGCCGCCCAAGCGGGCTTCGGAAGGCCAAGGATTTCAGCTGGGTTGGTCATGCTGGTATGATACTCCTCCCGACATGCATCATCGAAACTGAGGCCGGCGCACTGCCGCAGCGACCCCTCCCGACCCTTCGGGCCACCCTCCCCTCAAGGGGGAGGAGGACGCCGATCATCTTTAGAACGCTTCCGCCGGCAGTGCCATCAATGTGTCGGCGCCGCTCGAAATGCGGGCGAGATGCGCCGACGTCTCCGGCATGATCCGCTCCATGAAGAAGCGCCCCGTCACGACCTTGTTGTCGTAAAAAGATTGCGCGCCATTGGCGTCCGTCTTGCCAAGTGCCACCTTGGCCATCTGCGCCCACATATAGCCCAGAGCGACCAGGCCGAAGAGATGCATGTAGTCGGTCGAGGCGGCACCGGCATTGTCGGGCTTGGCCATGCCGTTCTGCACCAGCCACATGGTGGCGGCCTGCAAATCGTTGAGACCTTTCTTCAGCGCCTTGGTGAATGGCGCCATCTTCTCGTCGGAGCGGTTCTCCTCGCAGAACTCACCGACCTCCTTGAAGAAGGCCTGCACGGCGCGGCCGCCATTCAGGCCGAGTTTGCGGCCGACGAGGTCGAGCGCCTGGATGCCGTTGGCGCCTTCATAGATCATGGCGATGCGGGCATCGCGCACGAACTGGCTCATGCCGTGCTCTTCGATATAACCGTGACCGCCGAACACCTGCTGCGCCATGACGGCGTGGTCGAAGCCCTTGTCCGTGAGCACGCCCTTGACCACCGGTGTCATCAGGCCGGTGTAATCGTCGGCGGCCTGGCGGTCCTTGTCGTCGCCGGAGCGGTGGGCAATGTCGGACTTGATCGCCGTCCACAGCGCCAGCGCGCGGCCGGCCTCGTTGAAGGCTTTCATGGTCATCAGGCTGCGGCGGATGTCGGGATGGACGATGATCGGGTCGGCCTTCTTGTCCGGCGCCCTCGGCCCCGACAATGAGCGGCCCTGCAAACGGTCCTTGGCGTAGCCGACAGCGTTCTGATAGGCGATCTCCGACAGCGACAGCCCCTGCAGTCCCACACCAAGGCGCGCCTCGTTCATCATCGTGAACATCGCCTTCAGGCCGCCATTGGCCTCGCCGAGCAGCGTGCCCTCAGCCTCGTCATAGTTCATGACGCAGGTCGAATTGCCATGGATGCCCATCTTCTCCTCGATCGAGCCGCAGGAGACGGTGTTCCTGGTGCCCGGATTGCCCGACGGGTCGAGCTTGAGCTTCGGCACGATGAACAGCGAGATGCCCTTGACGCCTTCCGGCGCACCCTCGATGCGGGCCAGAACCAGATGGACGATGTTGTCCGACATGTCGTGTTCGCCGGCCGAGATGAAGATCTTCTGGCCTGAAATTTTATAGGTGCCATCGCCGTTCGGCACCGCCTTGGTCCGCAACAGGCCCAGATCCGTGCCGCAATGCGGCTCGGTCAGGTTCATGGTGCCGGTCCAGGCACCCTCGATCATCCTCGGCAACCATGTTGACTTCTGCTCGTCGGTGCCGTGGGTGATGATCGCGGCGATCGCGCCTTGCGTCAGGCCCGGATACATCATCAAGGACATATTGGCCGAGACCATATATTCGGCGACGGCGGTATGCACGGCATAGGGCAGGCCCTGGCCGCCGAACTCGACTGGTGCGGCCAACCCCATCCAGCCGCCTTCGCGATACTGGTCGAAGGCCTCCTTGAAGCCTTTCGGCGTGGTCACCGAGCCATCGTCGTGACGCACACAGCCTTCCATGTCGCCGACACGGTTCAGCGGATGCATGACGTTTTCGGCGAGCTTGGCGCCTTCGGCCAGGATCGCCTCGAGCACATCGGGCGTGGCGTCGGCAAATCCGGGAAGGTTCGAATAACGCTGATAACCCAGAACCTCGTTGAGCACGAACAGCGTGTCCTGGACCGGAGCCCTGTATGTCGGCATGCTTTTTCTCCACCCTGCAAACCCGGTCCGAATGCCCCGAAGACAAGCCAGGGGCGGCATGCGGACCCATATTGGGAGCGGGATAGCAAAAATTGACGTTTGCGTAAACGTCAATTTTTTCGATGCGACAAGATTCCCCGCCCACTGGAGCAATGAGCGTAGCGGCGCGACGTTGCGCAAGCCAGCGCCGAAAGGCCATGAGAGTGGGCCAGGACAACGAAAAGCCGCGTGGCAGGCCACGCGGCTCGACAGAACTCAGACAATCAGCAGACGACTTGGTCTGCCGCAAATCCGAACGGTTGTTTTAGCTGGCGGCGCTCGCCTGCGGCGCCGAACGCTCGCTCAGCATCTGGCGCACCGCCGACATCGAGCCGCTCAGCTCGTTGATGGCGTCGTCGATCAGCGCCCTTTGCTTCTGCAGGCGGGCAAGCTGCTTTTCTGACTTGTCCAGCGCGAGCTTGAGCTGCTTGGTGTTTGAACCGGTCGGATCGTAGAGATCCATCATCTGCTTGACGTCACGCAGCGAGAACCCGACCTTGCGGCCGAGCAGGATCAGCTTGAGGCGGGCCTTGTCGCGGCGCGTGTAGAGACGGGTCGACCCGTCACGCTGCGGGTTGAGCAGGCCTTTGTCTTCGTAGAAACGCAGCGTGCGCAGCGTCACTCCATATTTTTTCGCCATCTCGCCGATGCGGACGAGGTCCTCGCCGGCTTCGGCAGATATATTGGTATTGGCCGCGGTCTCGCCGGCCGAGATAAGCTTCATGGTCACTGGCTTTCCCCGTCTGGTGGCGTCGCGGTCTCGGACCGTGCGTCGCCTGACTGGAAGCGGGGGCCTGCTTCCAGTCGTGGTTTCAACAAACAAATCGCAAACATGCGCCCAATGCGCCTTTTACGTTTACGTCAATTCTATACCGATTGCCGCATGATGACGCAAGGGCGTTCTGCGCGCCGCCCTTTATGCCGCACCGTCAGGCCGGCAGCCGGCATCCTTTCAATTTCTTAAGTTTGGTTAACGCGTTGTTTACCACGTTGGGGGAAATGTGGGCGCGTCGGCTACCCGTGTTTATCCTGTATCGAATTTTTCACGGTTTTTCGGAGCGCGGGCGAGAGCCCGGGAAGCTCGTCTTCCGCCGCGGCATCGCCGCCGGTCGCCTTCGTTCCGATAGGGACCTGGGGGAACTGGCCGCGAGCCAGCCATTCTGAAAGACGGACGCACCGATGAACAGCAAGCGGTCCTATCTCGACACACTCAATGCCGGCAGGCAGCGCAGGCCGCAGACCACGCTCGAGCAGTTGAACCAGTCGCTGGAGACACTGGAGCAGCGGCTGGAGCGGACGCGCGAGGATCCGGTGGCACGTCCCGAACTCCGCCAACCCGATCCACGCCAATATGGTGCCGATGCGCGCTATCCCGCAGCCCGGCCCGCTGGCCAGCAGCGCTGGTACGAGGACCCGCAGCCCGCGTTGCGTCCGAAGAGCCCGATTCAGGGAGCCGCCGCTTTCGAGCAGAACTATCAGGCCATTGCCCGCGACATTGATCGCGTGCGCGGCCAGGAGGACGGCGTTGCCATGGTCGGCAAGATCGCCGGCGAATTGCGCGGCATGCGCGAGGAATTGCGCCACCAGATGACCGCAGGCCTGCAGCGGGAATTCGAAGCGCTGCGCAAGGACATCGAGCGGGCTTTCCAGTCAGGGGCAAGGCCCGGTGCTTCGGCCAAGGGCAGTGCTGAACTCGGTCTTGAGTTCGAGCGGCTTTCGGGCGCCATCCAGACACTGGCCGAGAAGAGCGACGACAGAAGCGTCAACATGCTGCGGCTCGAACTCGAACAGGTCAAAGCCGCACTCGAAACGCTGGCACGCGAAGAGAGCGTGCAGAAGGTCGACCGCCGCTGGGACGATTTCGATCGCCGCTGGACGGCGTTCGAAGACCGCGTCGACGCCGACCAGCGCAAGCGGTCGGACGACCCGGGCCTGTCTGCTCTGACCGCCCGGCTGGAGCAGATCAGCAATGCCGTCAACAATTTGCCGGAATCGTTGTCGCTGCGATCGCTGGAGGAGAAGGTGCGCACGCTTGCCGGCGCTGTCGACCATTTCGCCAGCCACCAGGACAATCGCGGCAGCGACACGCTTGGCATGATCGACGAGCGGCTGGATGAGATTTCCCGCGCCATCGTCGCATCCACGGTCGCCGCGCAAGCCAATTCATTCGACCACGAGGCTTTCGAGCGCATCGAGAGGCGGATCGACTCGCTTGCCAGCCAGATCGAGGAAGTGGCGCAGGATCGTCCAGGCAACGCAGTCATGGACCGGCTGAGCACGCTGTCCGGTCGGGTCGACGAACTCGCCGGTCGCGCCAATCTGCCGGAGCAGGCGATGGAGCGCCTGGCCAAGCAGATCGCACTCATCGCCGACAAGATCGACCAGGCACCAGCCATGCCTGACGCCGACTACATCTTCCATGGGCTGGAGCAGCGCTTCGACGTGCTGTCGAGCATGATGGAACGCCGCCAGGGTGACGCCATCGAACAGGGCAACATGCTGTTCCGCGATCTCGAGCGCAGGCTGGATGAGGTTGCCGACAGGCTCGACCAACGCATGCCGCAGATCGACAGCGCCGGCATCATGGACGCCATCGATGCCCGCTTTACGGCGCTCGCCAAGCGTATGGAAACGCGTGTACCGGATCCCGCGGGCGAAGCCGCAATCCGCGGCCTGGAGAGCCGGCTCGAAGACATTTCAAGCCGGCTGGATGCGTCGGCCGCGCAGGTGGCCGGCATCGATCCGGCGCTGATCCGCAGCCTGGAAGCACAGGTTGCCGGCCTGTCCGCCCATCTTTCCAGGCCCAGCACCCCGCTGCCGGAATTCGAGGACATCAGCCCGCGTCTCAACGAAATTGAAAAGTCGCTCGCAGGAACCCGCGATTCCATCCTTGGCGCAGCGCGCGAAGCCGCCGAGAACGCAGTCCAATCGCTGGCCGGTTCGAGCGCCAATACGACCGCGGTTTCCGGCCTCGCCCAGGATTTGAAGACGCTTGAAACGCTTACGCGGCGCTCCGACGAGCGCAATTCGAGAACGTTCGAGGCCATCCACGACACGTTGCTCAAGATCGTCGACCGGCTGGGCTCGCTCGAACCCGGCGAGCCGGTCGAGGCGATGAGCGAATTGCTGGACGCGGCACCGGTCGAGCCGAGCAACTGGCGCGGCGCGCGGCGACCCAAGATGGCCGTGGACGCGCCATCGATGGATATCGATCAGCCCCTGCCATTGACTGGGGACTTGGCCGATCGCGATGGCCGTGCCGCCGCCATCCTGCGCAACGAGCCGGGTGCTCGTAGCGATCTGGGCGGCCTGGGTATGGGAACGCGCACGCCGGCCGAAGCCGCAGCGGCTGCGGCCATGGCTGCTCTCGGCTCCGACACAATTGTCGAGAAGAACGAACAGTCGGGCGGCCGCAGGTCGATGTTCGGCGGACTGGCCCGCGCCTTCAAGGGCAAGAAGGAGGCGGACATCCCGCCACTGGCCGGCTCGGCGCCGAGTGCCCCGATCCCGAGCGTCGATCTCGACGAACCGCTCGATCCGAAAATGGCCAACCGGCCGCTGGAGCCCGGTTCCGGCGCACCTGACCTCAACGCCATCATGAAGCGCGTGCGCGACGAGCGCGGCCAGCCGGCCAAGCCCAGCGACACCGACGCCGCGAAGTCGGATTTCATCGCCGCTGCCCGGCGCGCGGCGCAGGCCGCGGCCGCCGAGGCCGATGCGCTGAAGCGCCAGTCGACGGTGACCGGACCGGTGAAGGCACTGCGGATCGGCGACCTGCTCAAGGCACGGCGCAAGCCGATCCTGATGGGGACAACCGCGATCCTGCTGGCGCTGGGCGCCCTGCAACTGGGCAAGGCCTTCTTCGCCGATCCGGCCCAGGTGGCGAGCAACGATGTTGCGCCGATCGTCGCCTCACAGCCGGTGCAGACCGCCTCGCTCGATCCCGCCGGCCAACCTAAGATGGACGCGCAGCCCGCGGCAGTGGAAAGTGCGCCTGACCACACCGTCAGGCAGGCCGAGCCGTCCGCACCGGCAACCAAGGACGACATGGCCGCGCAAAGCATGATTGCCACGCCGCCAGGCGCCGAGCCGTCGATGAGTGCCGCGCCGACCGCAGAGCCGGTTCCCGCGCCCGTCGCCTCGGTTACATCGGCTGATGCGAACCAAGCGGTGTCTGGGGAGACAGCCTCGGCTGCGCCGGCCTCGACCGTTCCGGTCGCCGCGGAAGCTGCCGACACCGGCGCCCAGCCTATGGCGGCTGAGCCGATCACCGCCAAGGACACCACGGGCGCGGTCCCCCCAGCGGACGCCTCGCCGGCGATGACGACGAAGTTCGACATTCCCGCTGACGCCGGCCCGGCCGCCTTGCGCGATGCCGCCGCCAGCGGCGACGCCAAGGCGCTGTTCGAAATCGGCTCGCGCTATGCCGAGTCACGCGGCGTCAAGGAAGACATGGCGGCAGCCGCCAAATGGTACGAGAAATCGGCGGAACTCGGCTTCGCGCCGGCCGAATACCGCATCGGAAACTTCTACGAAAAGGGCATCGGCGTCGCGCGCGACATCAAGAAGGCGAAGACCTGGTACCAGCTTTCCGCAGCACAGGGCAACGCCAGCGGCATGCACAATCTGGCCGTATTGTTCGCCATGGCGGCAGACGGCGTGACCGACAATGAATCGGCCGCGCACTGGTTCCAGGCGGCCGCCGACGTCGGCGTCAAGGACAGCCAGTTCAATCTCGGCATCCTCGCCGCCAAGGGCGTCGGCATGAAGCAGAACCTCGAGGAATCCTACAAATGGTTCGCGCTCGTCGCCAAGACCGGCGACAAGGATGCCGCTGCCAAGCGTGACGAGATCGCCAATGCGCTGCGGCCCGAGCAGCTCGAACGCGCCCGCGCCGCGACCGAACTGTGGAAGGCCAAGCCGCTGGATGCAGCGGCCAATTCGGCCGACATTCCCGAGTCCTGGCAGGACGGCACACCGCAGACGACAGCCAGCATCGACATGAAGAAAGCCGTCCAGAACATCCAGCGCATTCTCAACAAGAACGGCTACGACGCCGGCGGCGCCGACGGCAAGATGGGCCAGAAGACGAAGACCGCGATCATGGCTTTCCAGACCGACAACAAGATGCCGGCGACCGGCGAAGTCGATGAAAAACTGGTCAAGGCACTGCTGGCGCGCAAATAACGGCAGAGGCGTCGTTTCCACGACGCCCTTGCCACACATTCGCCTGTTAACTGATTGAGATGTTTTTTGTTTCGGTGGCGTAGCGCGGTTTGACTTCGCAGCACCTCCGGCGCAAGAACGAATTGGCTTGTCGGGCCAAGATGCCCGCAACGGTTGCATTCGCCGACAGGCAGAACTGATCGAGACTGACGGGTGGGCATCTATCTCCCGATCGCGGAAATTTCCGTCAATATCTTCGTCCTGCTGGCCATGGGCGCGGCGGTGGGTTTCCTGTCGGGCATGTTCGGCGTCGGCGGTGGCTTCCTCATCACGCCGCTGCTGATCTTCTACAACATACCCCCGGCGATCGCGGTCGCCACGGGCGCCAACCAGGTCATCGCCTCCTCCGTCTCCGGCGTCCTTTCGCACATGAAGCGAGGGACGCTCGACTTCAAGCTCGGCGGGGTATTGCTGGCCGGCGGCATTGTCGGTTCCACCGGCGGCATCTACGTCTTCGCCTTCCTGCGCAGGCTCGGCCAGCTCGACCTGTTCATCTCGTTGCTCTACGTCGTGCTGCTCGGCACCGTCGGCGGGCTGATGCTGGTCGAAAGCGTCAATGCGCTGCGCGCCACGCGCAGCGGTGCGGCGCCGGTGCTGAAGAAATCCGGCCAGCACAACTGGATCCACCGCTTGCCGCTGAAGATGCGCTTCAGGGCCTCAAAACTGTTCGTCAGCGTCATCCCCGTCCTTGGACTTGGCGCCGGCATCGGCTTCCTGTCGTCGATAATGGGCGTCGGCGGCGGCTTCATCATGGTGCCGGCACTGATCTATCTGCTGAAAGTGCCGACCAACGTCGTCATCGGCACCTCGCTGTTCCAGATCATCTTCACCTCCGCCTATACGACGCTGGTCCACGCCACCACCAACCAGACGGTCGACGTCGTGCTGGCCTTCCTGCTGATGGCGGGCGGCGTCGCCGGTGCGCAGTACGGCGCCAAGGCAGGCCAGCGGCTGCGCGGCGAGCAACTCAGGGCCTTGCTCGCGCTGCTGGTGCTGGCGGTGGCGATACGATTGGCGATCGATCTTTTCGTCACCCCGCCCAACCTCTATTCGCTGTCTGCCGCGGGCCTCAACTGATGAGAGCTCGCAACACATTCGCAACCGCCATTGTCCTGTCGCTGATTGCGGCCGCCGCGCCGGCGAAGGCGCAGGTCCCGCTGACCGAAGGCATCCAGATCGGGCTCTCCACCGACAACGTCTCGATCACCGCCGGCTTTTCCGGGGCCGACCTGACCATTTTCGGTTCGCTGGAAAACCCGGATCCACTTGTCGCGCGCCAAGGCCGTTACGACGTCATCGTCGTGCTCGAAGGTCCGCCCAAACCGGTGGTGGTGCGCCGCAAGGACCGGGTGCTAGGCGTCTGGGTCAATCTGGATTCCGAGACCTTCGAGAACGTGCCGGTCTCCTATTCGGTGGCGACGACGCGACCGCTGCAGGACATCACTGAACCCAACAGCTACAAGCAGCTGTCGCTCGGCGCCTCCAACCTCTACATGCAGCCCGCCGATGCCGGCGACAGCCCGGCGACGATCGAGGAATTCACGGCCGCACTGCGGGAGCGCAAGTCGGCGACCGGCCTCTACAGCGAGAATGTCGGCGGCGTGCAATTCCTGTCGCAGAACCTGTTCCGCGCCACAGTGAGGCTGGCGCCAAATGTGCCAGTTGGAACCCATAAAGCCCGCGCGTTCCTGTTCAAGAGCGGCCTGTTCATCAAGGAAAGCTCGGCCCAGCTCGAAATCCGCAAATCCGGTTTCGAACAGTCGATCTTCCGTGTCGCCCACAATTATTCCTTCCTCTACGGCGTCTTCGCGATATCGCTGGCCATGCTGACAGGCTGGCTCGGAAGGCTGATCTTCCGGCGGGATTAATGCATGTCGCCCAAAAGTGGCCCCGGTTTTGGGAGAAAGACATGCATCGAATCAAGAGCTGAAGTGCGTCGCGTGAATCCGCTCAAACGCGACGCACTTCAGAACTTTCCCCGAAAAGTGGTTTCCCTTTGCCGGGGCATGCGGTAGACCGCGCTCCCCAGCCAAATGGCAGACACAAACAATTCGGTTCGGCAGAGCAGCCCGTCCCCGGGCAGCGCGCGATTTCTCGGCGCCTGTCGGCTCGCCGACGACAAATACAGGAACTTGTCATGCGACCAGCCTTCGGCGGCATCGACTTCGGCACTTCGAACTCCACCGTTGGCGTGGTCCGCAACGGGCAGCCGCGCCTCGTCGCCCTGGAGGACGGCCAGGTGACACTGCCCAGTGCCGTGTTCTTCAACTTCGAGGACAACCGCACCTGCTTTGGCCGTCACGCCATCGCCAACTACACCGACAGCATCGAAGGCCGGCTGATGCGTTCGCTGAAGAGCGTGCTCGGCAGTTCGCTGGCCCATGAAAAGACCCGCATCAAATCGCGGTCGATCGGCTTCATGGACATCGTCGGCATGTTCCTCGGACATCTCAAGATGAGGCTGGAAGCAGATGCCGGCGATACGGTCGAGACCGTCGTTCTTGGCCGGCCGGTGCAATTCGTCGACGACGACGCCGAGGCCGACGCGAAGGCGCAAAGCGAACTCGAGAACGCCGCCCGTGGCCAGGGCTTCAAGCACATCGCTTTCCAGTTCGAGCCGATCGCGGCGGCGCTCGACTACGAACAGAAGGTGACACGCGAGGAACTGGCGCTGATCATCGATATGGGCGGCGGCACTTCGGATTTCTCGATCGTGCGCGTCTCGCCGCAGCGCTCCCGTTCGCTCGACCGCAAGGACGACATCCTGGCCAGCCGGGGCGTCCATATCGGCGGTACGGATTTCGACCGGCTGCTGAGCATCGCCCATGTGATGCCGCAACTCGGCTATTTGACGCCGACCAAGGACGGCAAGCGCAATCTGCCGGCAAGCTACTTCATCGACCTCGCGACATGGCAGCGCATCAACCTGGTCTACACCGCCAAGGCGATGACGCATCTGCGCCAGATCCGCTACGAGGCCGAGCGTGCCGACCTGGTCGACCGTTTCATCCACATCGTCGAACACCGCTTTGGACACGCGCTGGCCGCACTTGTCGAAAAAGCCAAGATAGAGCTGACCGACAGGTCATCCTCGGAGGTCGTGGTGAAGCTGCCGGGTGCGGAGTTCGCCGCCGAAATCACGCGCAACGGGCTGGATGCCACGATTGCCAGGGACATCGAGCGGGTCACAGCGACGGTGGCGCAGACCATCCGGGACGCTGAGGTGAAGCCATCCGACATCACTGCGGTATTCCTGACCGGCGGATCGACCGCGATCCCGCTGGCAAGGCGAGAAATCCTGTCGCTGGTGCCGCAGGCATCTGTCATCGAAGGCGACATGTTCGGCTCGGTCGGACTTGGCCTGGCGCTGGATGCGCAGCGAAAGTTCGGTTGACCGGGTCCATTGATATTCAGGTGATGCCGGCCTGCAAATGGCTGATACCTGCTTCCGGTGCTCACGTACTTTAAGTACGCTCCGCTCCGGTTCTCGGCATCAGCCATTTTCGACTCGGCCTGACCTGAATCTCAGCGAACCCTCACCGTTGATCCGACGTACCCAGATGCGCCTTGAGCGCCATCTGGGCCAGGCTTGCCTGGCGATCGCGATGGGTGATCATGGCGAAGTCGCGTTTCGGCAGTTGGAGCGGCACCGACCTCAGACTGCCTTCGGCCACGGCGCGTGCCACGACAAGCTCGGAAATGATGGTGGCGCCGGCCCCCGCCTCGACGGCCTGGCGAATAGCTTCATTGCTCGGCAGCACCAGGAATATCTGGAGGTCGGCGAGCGAAATCCCTTCGTGGCGCGCCAGATCCTCCAGCACCTCGCGCGTGCCCGAACCACCCTCACGGATGATCCAGCGCAGGCCCTTGATGTCAGGGCGGCCGGGCGCGACTTCGGGGATCTCCGGATGCGCGCTGGCAACCACCAGGATCAGCCTGTCGACGTCGACCTTGGTGCGGCGCAATATGTCGGACTCGGTGCGCCCCTCCACCAGGCCGAGATCCGCCGCGCCATCGAGGACATTGGCCTCGACCTGCCTGGTGTTGCCGATGGAGACGCTCAGCCTGACGGCCGGATAGGCTTCGTGGAAGGAAGCCAGCCGGCGCGGCAGCCAGTAGCTGGCGATGGTCTGGCTGGCTGCGATCGAGAGGCTGCCGGTGACGGTCTGCGAGACATGCTCCAGCACATTGCGCGCGGCGGCGGCCCGCTCGAGCACGGCCTTGGCCTCGGGCAGGAACCGGTGGCCGGTCTGGGCAAGCTCGATGTTGCGGCCGACGCGGTTGAACAGGTGGACGCCGTGCTGTTCTTCAAGCGCCCGGATGGCGGCCGATGCGGCCGACTGCGAAATGCCCAGCAATTCAGCCGCCTTGGTCATATGGCCGCGCTCGGCGACGGCGACGAAAATGCGCAACTGGTCCAGGGTCATGTCTGTATTAAGAACCAATATCGATCGAATTTACAAGAACAACTGATTAGACGGATCGATAGCTTTATTCTAAGTTTCCTCGTGAAGTTAGAAAAAATTCGCCGAGAGATCGCAGAGAGCAGAATGATCGGGCGGTTCAGATCCCTGCTTGCGCATTGGACCCGCGGCATAAGACGGCGGCTGGCCGGCGATCGCTACCACCCGGAAGAGCATTACATGCGCGGCCCCGGACCGAAGACGCGGGCCAAATCCATGGGCCGTACAGGCGCCACCGGATCATGATGCAGGGACCGCCGCGCGGCGCGAATTCGGCACCATCGCAACGCCCGCTTGCCGACACGCGGGCGCCTGACGAAGGCGACGGCGTCGACACCTCGCCTGATGTTTCCGACAGCATCGCCAAGACGACCTGCTACATGTGCGCCTGCCGCTGCGGCATCGACGTGCACATCAAGGATGGCAAGGTCCGCTACATCAACGGCAACAAGGACCATCCGGTCAATCGCGGCGTGATCTGCGGCAAAGGCAGCTCCGGCATCATGCAGCACTACAGTCCGGCAAGGCTGAAGAAGCCCTTGCTGCGCAGCGGGCCGCGCGGCTCCGGCGAGTTCCGCGAGATCGCGTGGGAAGAGGCGTTTTCGATCGCGACGGAACGGCTCTCGGCCATCCGCCGGACCGATCCCAGGAAGCTGGCCTTCTTCACCGGCCGCGATCAATCCCAATCCTTGACCGGCTGGTGGGCGAGCCAGTTCGGCACGCCGAACTTTGCCGCCCATGGCGGCTTCTGTTCGGTCAACATGGCGGCCGGTGGTCTCTATACGATCGGCGGTTCGTTCTGGGAGTTCGGTGAGCCCGACTGGGACAACACCCGGTATTTCATGCTGTTCGGGGTCGCCGAGGATCACGATTCCAACCCGATCAAGATCGGCCTCGGCAAACTCAAGGCGCGCGGCGCCAAGGTCGTCTCGATCAACCCGTGCCGCACCGGCTACAATGCCATTGCAGACGACTGGATCGGCATTCGGCCCGGCACCGATGGGCTGTTCGTGTTCGCCCTCATTCACGAATTGCTCAAGGCGGGCCGCGTCGATCTCGACTATCTGCTGCGCTACACCAATGCCCATGTTCTCGTCGTGCAGGAGCCGGGTGCCGCCGATGACGGGCTGTTCGTGCGCGACGCCGACGGAAATCCGCTGGCCTGGGACAGGGTGGCGAAGACGCCTGTCGGCGCCACCGATGCCGGTGCGAAGCCGGCACTGACGGGCAGCTTCACGATCGGCGGGCGCCACAGCGTCCCGGTGTTCCAGCTCATCGCCGACCGCTACCTCGATGAGAGCTATGCGCCGGACGCGGTCGCCGAGCGCTGCGGCATTGCCGCCGATACGATCCGCAGGATCGCCGCCGAACTTGCGCATGTCGCCTTCGAACAGACGATCGAGTTGCCGATCGCGTGGACCGATTGGGCCGGGCGCCGGCACGAGACGATCAAGGGGCGGCCTGTCTCGATGCACGCCATGCGCGGCATCTCGGCCCATTCGAACGGCTTTCACACCTGCCGCGCCATCCATCTCCTCCAGGTGTTGCTGGGCACGGTGGATGTCCCTGGCGGCTTCCGTTTCAAGCCGCCCTACCCCCGCTCCGCTCCGCCCGGTCCCAAGCCAGCCGGCAAGACCGTCAAGCCGATGACGCCGCTTGACGGCATGCCGCTCGGTTTCGTCTGTGGGCCGGACGATCTTTTGGTCGATGAGGCCGGCACGCCGCTTCGCATCGACAAGGCCTATTCCTGGGACGCACCGCTGGCGGCACACGGCCTGATGCACACCGTCATCCGCAATGCCTGGGACGGCGACCCGTACCCGATCGATACACTGATGATGTATATGTCGAACATGGCGTGGAATTCCTCGATGAACACCGTCGAGACAATCGCCATGCTGACCGACCATGACGATGCGGGCAACTACAAGATCCCCTTCATCATCTATTCCGATGCCTATTATTCCGAGACCGTGCCGTTCGCCGACCTCGTGCTGCCCGACACCACCTATCTTGAGCGGCATGACTGCATCAGCCTGCTCGACCGGCCGATCAGCCATGCCGACGGACCCGGCGACGCCATCCGCCATCCCGTCGTCGAACCTGATCGCGACGTCCGGCCGTTCCAGTCGGTGCTGATCGAACTCGGCGCGCGGCTCGGCCTGCCCGGTTTCATCAATGAGGACGGCGCGGCCCAGTACCGCGATTATGCCGACTACATCGTCAACCATGAGCGCACGCCCGGCATCGGCCCGCTCGCCGGCTGGCGCGGCAAGGATGGGACCTCGACCGGCAGGGGCGAGGCCAACCCGGACCAGCTGCAGCGCTACATCGACAATGGCGGCTTCTGGCACCACGATTTCGCCGACGACCAGCGCTACTACAAGATGGCCAACCGCTCTTATCTCGATTTTGCGGTGCAGATGGGCTTTATCCCCAAGGCCGAGCCGATCGTCTTCCAGCTCTATTCCGAGCCGCTGCAGCGTTTCCGTCTGGCCGCGCGTGGGCACGGTCGCGTCTTGCCGCCGGCGGCTGATCGCCAGCGCATCGAGACCTTTATGGACCCGCTGCCGTTCTGGTACATGCCCTTCGAGGAAGCGGTCGTCGACCTTGGAAAATATCCGCTGCATGCGCTGACGCAGCGGCCGATGCATATGTACCATTCCTGGGGATCGCAGAATGCGTGGCTGCGGCAAATCACCAGCCAGAATCGGCTGTTCGTGCATCACCGGACGGCAGCTGGCCTCGGCTTGGTCGATGACGACTGGGTGTGGATCGAGAGCATCAACGGCAAAGTGAAGGGGCAGATCAAGCTGATCGACGGGGTGAACGAAAGCACGGTCTGGACCTGGAACGCCATCGGCAAAAGGCGCGGCAGCTGGGGGCTGAAGGACGATGCGGCGGAATCCAACCGCGGCTTCCTGCTCAACCACATCATCGGCGACCAGACCTCGGCCGACGCTCAGGGCAAACGCTATTCGAATTCCGATCCGGTCACCGGCCAGGCGGCGTGGTTCGATTTACGCGTGCGCATCGTCAAATGCGCAGCGGAAGAAGCCGGCTTCACCGAGCCGCAGTTCGAACGTTTCCAGCAGCCGCCGCATTTCGAACCGTCGCCCGACAGACTGACTTTCGGCGCTGAATTCCGCCGGGCAAGAGAGGCGGCAAAATGACATGTCTGCCAAGTCAAAGCGGCAAGAAGCTCGGCCTCGTCATCGATCTCGATACCTGCGTCGGCTGCCAGGCCTGTGTCACCGCCTGCAAGGAATGGAACACCGGCGGCCACATGGCGCCGCTGACCGACATCGACCCCTATGGCGGCCATGTCGACGGCGTCTGGTTCAACCGCGTGCACGCTTACGAGCACACCACCGAGATGGGCGGACGGACGGTGAACTTCCCGCGCTCCTGCCTGCATTGCGAGACGCCGGCCTGCGTCACCGTCTGCCCGACCGGCGCCTCCTACAAGCGGGCCTCGGACGGCATCGTGCTGATCGACGAGGACAAGTGCATCGGCTGCAAATTGTGCAGCTGGGCCTGTCCTTACGGTGCACGCGAATTCGACACCGATGTCAGGGTGATGAAGAAGTGCACGCTGTGCGTCGACCGCATCTACAATGACAATCTGGCCGAGGAAGACCGCGTGCCGGCCTGCGTCGCCGCTTGCCCGACCAGCGCCCGGCATTTCGGCGACCTAGGCGATCCCCTGTCGGCTGTCTCGCAACTGGTGGCGGAGCGTGGCGGCGTCGACCTGATGCCTGAGCTCGGCTATCGCCCAACCAACAAATATCTGCCGCCGCGCGCCCACAGCAAGCGCGCCGCATCGGTGGCCGCGCCGGCATTGGAACCGGTGCGGGCCGAAGGCGGTTTCCTCGGCTGGGTCGACCGCATGCTTTCGAACTAGCCCATGCATCCGGCCTTCTCCGTCGTGTTCTTCACCACCGCCACCGGTGCGGGCTACGGCCTGCTCGCGCTGCTGGGCGTGCTCGGAGGCTTCCAGTTCATCCCCCCCGATTTCTGGCTGGGCTTCATCGGCATGGGGCTGGCACTCGGCCTGATCGTGGCCGGCCTGTTGTCCTCAACGGGTCATCTCGGCCGCCCCGAACGCGCCTGGCGGGCGTTCTCGCAGTGGCGCAGCTCATGGCTGTCGCGCGAAGGCGTCGCCTCGGTCATCACTTTCATTCCGGCGGGACTGTTCGGCATCGGTTGGATATTCTTCGGTAAGACCGATGGCTGGGCCGGCATCGCCGGATCTCTGGCCGCCATCGGCGCAATCATCACCGTCTGCACCACCGGCATGATCTATGCGTCGCTGAAGCCGATCGCCCAATGGCACAGCCACTTCACCCTGCCCGGCTACCTCATCTTTTCGGCGATGACCGGCAGCGTGCTGCTGAACGCGCTGCTGCAGGGCTTTGCGCTTGGTTCGAAGGTGCAGCTGGCGGCTTGCCTGCTGCTGACCTTGTTCGGCTGGGGCTGGAAGCTGGCGACCTGGCGCCACAACGACCAACTGGAAATCCCGACCACCGCCAACACCGCGACGGGGCTGGTCGGCGGCACGGTGCGGTCGCTGGAATGGCCGCATACCGAGGAGAATTATCTGCTCAAGGAAATGGGCTTTCGCATCGCGCGCAAGCACGGCGCGCGGCTGCGCCAGATCACGCAGCTTCTGGCCTTCGCGTTGCCCTTGGGGGTGCTCGCCATTGTGTTCGCCCTGCCATGGCCGCTGGCAGCGTTGCTGTCGGTACTTGCTGCTGCAATCCAGTTCGCCGGCATGCTGGTCGAACGTTGGCTGTTCTTCGCCGAGGCGAAGCACACGGTTACGCTCTACTATGGCAGGTAAGGCTGTTTAGCCCGGCCGCAGCATCGAGCCGGAAATGGCAAAGATGCGTTGGGCGCCCAGCATATAAGCCATCAGCGTGTCCAGCCGGAACAGCCCGGCATAGGCGCGGTCGAGCACGTTGAGCGAACCGGTATAGGCGCCGAAGGCCGGCATGATCATGCGGCCGCCATCGCCGGCAAAGCAGCGCCGCCTCACCGAGCGTCCCTGCTGGACTATGCGGGCGCAGGGATGCAGATGGCCCGCTATTTCGCCTTCGACACGCTGCTTCGACGGCTCATGCCGGAACAGCAGCGAGCCTATAGCAAGTTCACGCACCGTTTCGCCGGGGAGATCGGCTGGCGCTTCCGGGTCATGGTTGCCGGCGACCCAGAACCAGTCTCGGCCTGATATCAGCGCTTCCAGCCGCTCGCGGAAGCTTGCATGCATACGCTGGGCGCCGCCGCCATCGTGAAAGCTGTCGCCCAGGCTGATGACGATCGACGGCTGGTAGTCTGATATCACGGCCTGAAGCCGCAACAAGGTCGCGCCGCTGTCGTAGGGCGGGATCAGCGTGCCGCGGCGTGCCAGCGACGAACCCTTTTCCAGATGCAGGTCGGACACGGCCAGAAGCCGCAGATCCGGAAAATAAAGCACGCCGCGCGGGTCGCAGACGGCGCGCTCGCCTGATATGCCGACAAGGTCGGCCTCGGCAATCAGCGATGTGCGCGCCAGCGAAAAATTCATTCCTCAGCCATTTCCGGCCCCATGGCCTCCTCGACCAAAGTCGCCGCATCCATCAAAAGCGTTTCATCGGCTTCGCCATGGACCGGCATCTTGCCGATCTCGAGCATGATCGGCACGGCGAGCGGCGATATCTGTTCGAGTGCCTTATGCACGATTCGACCCTGGATGCGCGAGAGCATGTCGGCAAGTCTGCTGACATCGAGCAGGCCGGTGGCCGCATCGGCACGTGTCGCCTGAAGCAGGATGTGGTCCGGTTCATGGCTGCGCAGCACGTCGTAGATCAGGTCGGTCGAGACCGTGACCTGGCGACCACTCTTTTCCTGGCCCGGATGGCGTTTCTCGATCAACCCCGAAATCAGCGCGCAATTGCGGAAGGTGCGTTTGAGAAGCCAGCTGTCGGCCAGCCAGGCTTCGAGGTCATCGCCCAGCATATCCTGGTCGAAAAGGGCGCCAAGCGAGGGCTTCCTTGCTTTGAACATCGCGCCCATGTCGCCCAATGACCATATCGCCAGCGCATAGTCGGTGGCGACAAAGCCGAGCGGCCTGGCTCCTGCCCTGTCGAGACGGCGGGTGAGCAGCATGCCGAGCGTCTGGTGCGCCAGCCTGCCCTCGAACGGATAAGCCACCAGATAATGGCGGTTGCCTCGTGGAAAGGTCTCGATCAGCAGGTCATCGCGTTTGGGCAGCACCGATTTGTCGGCCTGGAATCGCAGCCAGTCGGCGACCTGCTCGGGCAGCTTCTTCCATCGCTGCGGGTCGTCCAGCATGATGCGGACCTGTTCGGCGAGATAGGTCGAAAGCGGGAACTTGCCGCCACCATAGTAAGGCACCTTGGCATCGCTGCCGGGCGCGTTCGAGACGAAGCATTCATTCTCGCGGATGCCTTCGAAGCGGAGAACCTTGCCGGCGAACATGAAGGTGTCGCCATGCGTTAGCGTTTCGAGGAAGGCCTCCTCGATCTTGCCGAGAACCCTGCCGCCGCGCGACGCCGCGCCCTTGCTGCCCGCTTGCACATAGCGCACGTTAAGCGCCGGCACCTCGATGATGGTGCCGACATTCAGCCGGTATTGCTGGGCGATACGAGGATTGGACACCCGCCAGAACCCATCCTTGTTCAGGCGTATGCGGGCGTAGCGCTCGTAATTCTTGAGCGCATAGCCGCCGGTGGCGACGAAATCGATGACGCGGTCGAATGTCGTCCGGTCGAGGCTGACATAGGGCGCAGCCGTACGCACTTCCTCGAACAGGTCATCGGCACGGAATGGCGCGCCGCAGGCGCAGCCGAGCACATGCTGGGCCAGCACATCGAGCCCGCCATCGATCAAGGGAGGCGTGTCCTGCGCGCCGAGATAGTTGGCGTCGAGGGCGGCCCGGCATTCCAGCACCTCGAAGCGATTGGCGGGAATGAGGATCGCCTTGGACGGCTCGTCCATGCGGTGGTTGGCGCGGCCGATGCGCTGCGCCAGCCGGCTCGCCCCCTTCGGCGCACCGACATGCACAACCAGATCGACATCGCCCCAGTCGATGCCGAGGTCGAGCGTCGAGGTGGCGACGATGGCGCGCAGTGCGTTTTCCCCCATCGCCTTTTCGGCGCGCCGGCGCTGGGCGACGTCGAGCGAACCGTGGTGCAGCGCGATCGGCAAAGTGTCCTCGTTGACCCGCCACAATTCCTGGAACAGCAACTCCGCCTGGCTGCGCGTGTTCACGAACAGCAGGGTCGTCTTGTGGCGCTTGATCTCGCGATAGATTTCCGGCGTGGCGTAGCGCGCGGAATGTCCCGCCCAAGGCACGCGCTCTTCGGAATCGAGGATGGAAATCTCCGGTTTAGCTCCCCCGGTGACGACGATCAGTTCGGCCATGCTATGGCCGGTCGGACCCTTGGGCGGATTCTGGCTGACCAGCCAGCGCCGCAACTCGTCCGGTTCGGCCACCGTCGCTGACAGGCCGATCGTCTGCAGGCCGGGGACAAAGCTGCGCAGCCGCGCCAGGCCGAGCGCCAGCAGATGCCCGCGTTTCGACGTCACCAGCGAGTGCAACTCGTCGAGCACGACGTAGCGCAGATCCTCGAAGAAGCGTCTTGCATCGCCTGCCGCAATCAGCAGCGCCAGTTGCTCGGGCGTGGTCAGCAGGATGTCGGGCGGCACCAGCTTCTGGCGCTGGCGCTTGTGGGCGGGAGTGTCGCCGGTGCGCGTCTCGATGGTGACGGGAAGGCCGATTTCCTCCACCGGCCTGCCGAGATTGCGCTCAATATCGACGGCAAGCGCCTTCAGCGGCGAGATGTAGAGCGTGTGGATACCGCGACGCGCCTGGCCCGGCTTTCTCTTGGGCCGGTTGGCCAGTTCAGTGAGCGAAGGCAGGAACCCGGCCAGCGTCTTGCCGGCACCGGTCGGCGCAATCAGCAGGACTGATTGCCCGGCCTGGGCTTTCGCCAGAAGTTCGATCTGATGGGCGCGCGGCGACCAGCCTTTCTCGCCAAACCATCTGAGGAATGGTTCGGGCAGGGCCACGGCGGCATTCTGTTCGGCAAGGCGCGGCTGCTCTGTCACCCGCCAGAGGTAGCGCGACGGCACGCGAACGCCAAGGAAAATCGGAACAAAAGGTGATCGAGGTGAGCTTTCCTCGCCCCGTTTACGGGGAGAGGATGCCGGCAGGCAGGTGAGGGGCAGCGCGAACCTTCAAATGCTGGCACTGCCCCTCATCCGCCCTTCGGGCACCTTCTCCCCGTGAACGGGGCGAAGGAAGAAAGGCTACGGCCTCCTGAACCCGGTCGGACCGCCGTAAAGATATCCGATGCGGACGACGGCGTCCTTCAGTCCTTCGCGCGACACCAGCATGGTGTGGCCGTTGGCGTGGATCATCGTGTCGGCGTCGGTCATGACGGCGACATGGCCCTTCCAGAACACCAGATCGCCGCGTCGCAACCCGGAGAAATCAGGTCCCGGTTCGAGCGGCTCGCCAAGTGTCGCCGCCTGCATGTCGGAATCGCGCAGCACGTCTCTGCCGGCCATGCGCATCGCCAATTGCACCAGACCCGAACAGTCGATGCCGAAACCGGAAGTGCCACCCCAGAGATAGGGCGTGCCGAGAAACGCTTCGGCAACTGCGACATAGTCGGAGGCAGCTTCACTGAGCGGCCGCAGATGACCTGCAATCAGCGTCTCCCCGGAAGGCAGGACCGCATAGTGCGTACCGCGTGTCTCGGCGGCCTCCGTCACCGTCACCGTCGATCCCATCGACAATTGTCCGGCGATTGGAAAGCGCAGATCCGGCCCGGGGTAGAGGAAGGTGCGCGGCACGCAGACGATGTGCGTCGGCGCATGGTCCCGTTTGCCCAGCATCGTGTCGGCGACGTAGCCGACATAGCCGTCGCGTTCGGCCTGGACCCACGCCCAGCCCTCAGCGACATCGAAGACCAGGACATCGTCGCCGAACAGCGCTTGCGTGTTGACGCCGGCGTCCGGCCGCGGCGCCTTGCGCATATCGGCCACTGACGCGGTGACCCGCGCCGGCCGGCCGGCGACGAAGCGCTCGGCGGTGACCTCGCCCTTCAGCCTTGCATCGGCGAGGTCGGAGCGAAAAGCGTGAAGGCGGGCATCCCTGGCAGTCAAATCGAACACTCTGTTGAAAAGGTAATGCGCTCACATCGGCAGTTCGAGCGCCTTGGCGATGATACCATCGCCGAAGCGCTCGACAAAGAGCGCGCCCTCGACCGTGCGCCTGATCAGCACATTGCGCTTGTCGAGTTCATCGCGGTGACGCGAAACGAGTTTCAAAGCGCCCATCGTGTCCAGGGCGCGGGTGATCACCGGCTTGGTGACATTGAGGCGCGCGGCGAGCCCGCGCACGGTGTGTGGTGGCGGGTCGAGATAGATGGTGAACAGGATCGCCGTCTGGCGCATGGTCAGATCGGGCGCGTCGTCGCGCACCTGTGACAGCATCACTTGCTGCCACAGTCGCAAGGCCTGGCTCGGGCGCATAGCAATCGACATCGCGCCAGCATGACGGCAAATTGTTTCGGTTCCGTTTCAGTGAGGCAATTTTGCCGGCTCCGCCTGCAACCGTCAGCCGTAGCGTTTCGCAATGATCCGCTCCAAGGCGCGGATGCCTTGTGCCTCGCCGCCGGCGGGGCCATGCGGGCGATCGGCCGGGTTCCAGGCGAAGATGTCGAAATGCGCCCAGCCCGCGGTCTTTTCGACGAAGCGCTTGAGGAACAGCGCCGCCGTGATCGAGCCGGCGAAACCATCCGGAGTGACATTGTTGATGTCGGCGATCTTCGACGACAGTTTTGCATCGTAGGGCCGCCACAGCGGCATGCGCCACAGAGGGTCCTCGGCCGCGACGGAAGCCGCCGCAAGGTCGGATGCCAGCGTTTCGTCGCCGGTATAGAACGGTGGCAGATCGGGGCCGAGCGCGACACGAGCAGCCCCGGTCAGCGTCGCCATGTCGACCAGAAGCTGCGGCTCCTCCTCGTCGGCCAGCGCCAGCGCATCGGCCAGCACCAGCCGCCCCTCGGCATCCGTATTGCCGATCTCGACAGTGATGCCCTTGCGGCTCGCAAGCACATCTCCGGGCCGGAAGGCGTTGCCGGCAATCGAATTCTCAACCGCGGGAATGAGCACGCGCAGCCGCACATTCAGCCCGGCAGCCATGATCATCGAGGCGAGGCCAAGGACATTGGCAGCACCGCCCATGTCCTTTTTCATCAGCAGCATCCCGGACGATGGCTTGATGTCGAGACCGCCCGTGTCGAAGCAGACGCCCTTGCCGACCAGGGTCACCTTCGGCGCCCCTTGCTGCCCCCATCGCATATCGATCAAGCGCGGCGCGCCGGCCGACGCACGGCCGACAGCATGGATCATCGGGAAATTCCGGTCGAGGAGATCGTCACCCTTGACCACCGAGACTTCGGCCTTGTGCCTGGCGGCCAGGGTCCGCACCGCCTGCTCCAAATCTTCTGGACCCATATCGCTGGTCGGCGTGTTGACCAGATCGCGTGTCAGGAAGACGCCACCGGCGATGCGGCCTACGCGCCCGCCATCGACGCCTGCCGGCAGACCGAAGCGCAGCGCCTTGCCTGGCTTCTTGCCGTAACGGGTGAAGACATAGCCGCCGAGCAGCAGCGCGGTCGCCGCGAGGTCCGGCTCGGCCGGCGCCGAGGCGAAATGCCAGTCGCCTTCCGGCAAGGCTTTCGACAGCGCGCCAAAGGCGAGCGCGCCTTCGCCATCGCCGATACCAAACAAGGCGCCGCCGAGCGCCCCGTTTTCGCCGGGCACGACCAGCGTCCTGCCTGCCTCGCCGGAAAAGCCGTTGGCCCTGGCCCAGACGACAGCGGCCGGCGCAAGGCCGGCCGCGTCCAGACCGTCCCTGGCGACCAGATGGACCGGCAGCGCGCCCGGCAATGTCTTCCCGACGAGTTCGACAGGCATGCGATGTTCTCCGTGTGAGTCGCCGTTCTTAACCGTCCGTTAGGGTTAACAGAATATTTCTGCGGGAGGGAAGACGGCCACGCAATGGCCGCGCATGAATGGAGGCTTAGGTGGCCATGCCGACCAACCGCAGGATCAACGCCAGGGGAAAACGGCTCATCACCACGGCCCTTGTGCTGGCGCTGGCGGCGGGCGTCGCCGGCTGCGGAACCGACAAGATCTCCACCGGCTCTATCGCACGCACCAGCGGCAAACCGCTGGAAAGCATGTCGGCCGGGGAACTGCACAATGCCACCGGCGCACTCGGCCAATCCTACGCGAAGAACCCCAACGACAAGCGGATCGCGACGAATTATGCGGCGGCATTGCAGATGGATGGCGACGCCGATCAGTCGCTGGCCGTGATGCGCAAGCTCGCCATCGCTTTGCCCAAGGATCGTGACGTTCTTGCCTCCTACGGCAAGGCGCTGGCCGCCAATGGCCAGTTCGAGGCGGCACTCGACGCCGTGCGCCGCGCTCAAACACCGGAATATCCCGACTGGAAGCTGGTGTCGGCCGAAGCGGCCATCCTCGACCAGACCGGCCAGAAGGACGATGCGCGCCAGCTTTACCGCAAGGCGCTCGACCTCAAGCCGAACGAGCCTTCCGTGCTCTCCAATCTTGGCATGTCGTATGTGCTGGAAGGTGACCTGCGCACCGCCGAAACCTATATGCGCTCGGCCGCGCAGCAGCCGAATGCGGACAGCCGCGTCCGCCAGAACCTGGCACTGGTCGTCGGCCTGCAAGGCCGTTTCGACGAGGCCGAGAAGATCGCCTCGCAGGAACTGTCGCCCGAACAGGCGCAGGCAAATGTCGCCTATCTCAGGCAGATGCTGGCCCAGCAGAATGCCTGGAGCCAGCTCAAGGACCAGGACAAGCCGAAATCCGCGACCAACTGAGACCACAATCCCACCAACCTCAAACGAAGAAGCCGCGCTGCATGCGCGGCTTCTTCGTTTGAGGGAATGCAGGAATTTGCCTTACCGCTACTGGGCGTTTGTTGCCGGCGCCGCATGATCGCCGAAGATACCGCGCTGGCTGACCTGAATGCCGGCGGGACCCAGGATGATGGCGAAGAGCACCGGCAGGAAAAACAGGATCATCGGCACTGTGAGCTTTGGCGGCAGGGCGGCCGCCTTCTTCTCGGCCGCATTCATGCGCATGTCGCGGCTTTCGGCGGCAAGCACGCGCAGTGCATGCGCCACCGGCGTGCCGTAACGCTCGGCCTGGACGAGCGCCTGCGACACCGACTTGACCGAATCCAGCCCGGTGCGGCTTGCCAGGTTCTCGTAGGCCTGCTTGCGCTCCGGCAGATAGGAAAGCTCGGCGTTGGTGAGGATGAACTCTTCCGCCAGCGCCACCGATTGCGCGCCGATCTCGTCGGCGACCTTGCGCAGTGCCGCTTCCACCGACATGCCCGATTCGACGCAGATCAGCATCAGATCGAGCCCATCCGGCCATGCCATCTGGATCGACTGCTTGCGCTTGGTGGCGCGGTTGTTGACGTAGATGACTGGCGCGTAGAAGCCGCCGTAAGCAACGAGGACGCAGACGAACAGCCTGATGACCAATGGCTTGTCGGGCAGTCCTCCGAGCGCGAAGATGTAGATTGCGGCCAGCGCGAAACCGACGAAAGGAAGTACGAGACGGAAGAAAAGAAACCGCGTCAGCGGATTCTGTCCACGAAAGCCGGCCACCTTGAGTTTCTGCAAGGTGCCTTCATCGGCGAGCGCGCGTCTCAGATCCAGCCGGTCGACAATGTTGCGCATGCCGACCGACTGTTCCTCGCGCAAGCCCTTGCGACGGCGGTCGGCCTCGACCGCAAGCCGGGCGCGCTGTTGCGCACGCAGTTCGTCGCGTTCCAGCGCAACGGATTTCATGCGTGATTTGAGCTGGTTTCCGCCAAACGCCGGAAGCAAGGTGAAGACGGTCGCAAACACCGCTATCGCGACCAGCATCGCGATCAGGAAGCTCGGATCCGTCAGGGTCTTGATGACTTGCTCGGTCATGCCAGCATCCTAGACTTCGAAGTTCATCATCTTGCGCATCACCAGGATGCCGATCGACATCCAGACCGCAGAGCAACCAAGGATCAGGTTTCCGACGCTGGTGTTGAAGAGCGGCATCAGGTAGGCCGGGCTCGACAGGTAGACGAGAAAGGCGACGATGAAGGGCAGCGCACCAATGATCGCGGCGGACGCCTTCGCTTCCATCGACAGCGCCGCGACCTTGGCTTTCATCTTCTTGCGATCGCGAAGCACGCGCGAAAGATTGCCCAGCGCCTCGGAGAGATTGCCGCCGGCCTGCGACTGTATCTGGATAACGATGCCGAAGAAGCTTGCCTCGGTGCAAGGCATGGTTTCAGGCATGCGCAAGGTCGCGTCGGGGATAGAGAGGCCCATCTGCTGTGAATCGACGATGCGGCGAAACTCGGTCTTCACGGGTTCGGGCGATTCGTTGGCGATCAGGCGCACGGCGTCGTTCAGCGGCAGGCCGGATTTGACCGCGCGCACGATGATGTCGAGCGCGTTTGGAAATTCGTTGAGGAATGCCTTGACCCGGCGGGCGCGACGAAACGTGACGAACCAGCGCGGCAGGCCCAGCCCCCCGGCCAACAGCACGCCCGGCAAGGCGATCAGCGGGGCTCCGGCCACAAAGGCGACAATCGTCAAAACGATGCCGCATACGGCGGAGTATATATAGAAACGCTCGATGGTGGTCTTGAGGCCGGCTTGGCGAAGCTGGGCTTTCAGCGGCGGTTTCTTGACGCGGCTGTCCTTGGTTTTCTGCTTGGCGTCGAGTTCGTTGAGCGAATCCTGAACCGATTTGCGCCGCTTGACGGCTTCCGCCACGCGGTCACGCGAGGCCTTGACGACGGAGCGATCCGTCTCGGCGGTCCTGATCGTTTCGAGCCGCTTGCCGACCTGTTTCTCGTTGCTGATCCGGGTGAACAGAAATGCATAGGCGACGGCGCCGGCGCTGAAGCCGGCGAGCACGACAAACGCCAGTACTGTGCCGTCAATTCCAAACATTGGCCCGAACCCTTACACCCCAGCATGCGTCAGTCAGCGCGTTTCTCCATCGCCTCAAGCGCAATGGCGAGACGCTGCTCCTCGCCGTAATAGCGTGCACGCTCCCAGAAATGCGGACGGCCGATGCCCGTCGATACGTGCTCACCCAACAGCCTGCCGTTGGCGTCCTCACCCTTGATGTTGTAAAGGACGATATCCTGCGTGATGATGACGTCGCCTTCCATCCCGATCACCTCGGTGATGTGGGTGATGCGGCGCGATCCGTCGCGCAGGCGCGCCGCCTGGATGATCACGTCGATGGAACCGACGACGATTTCGCGCACTGTCTTCTGCGGCAGCGAATAGCCGCCCATGGCAATCATGGATTCGATACGGTTCAGGCATTCGCGCGGGCTGTTCGAGTGGATCGTGCCCATCGAGCCGTCATGGCCGGTGTTCATCGCCTGCAGAAGATCGAACACCTCGGGTCCGCGCACTTCGCCGACGATGATGCGCTCTGGCCGCATGCGCAGACAGTTCTTGACCAGGTCGCGCATCGTCACCTCACCCTCGCCCTCCAGATTGGGCGGGCGGGTTTCGAGGCGCACCACATGCGGCTGCTGCAATTGCAGCTCGGCCGAGTCTTCGCAGGTGATGACGCGCTCCTCGCGGTCGATATAGTTGGTCAGGCAATTGAGCAGCGTGGTCTTGCCCGAACCGGTGCCGCCCGAGATCACGATGTTGCAGCGAACACGACTGATGATCTTGAGAACTTCGGCGCCCTGCGGCGAGATGGCGCCGAACTTGACCAGCTGATCGAGCGTCAGCTTGTCCTTCTTGAATTTGCGGATGGTGAGCGTGGCGCCATCGATGGAGAGTGGCGGCGCGATGACGTTGACGCGGGAGCCGTCGGGAAGGCGCGCGTCGCAGATCGGGCTGGATTCGTCGACGCGGCGGCCAACCTGGCTGACGATACGCTGGCAGATGTTGAGGAGCTGCTGGTTGTCACGAAAGCGGATACCGGTCTGTTCGACCTTGCCGTTGACTTCGATGTAGACGTTCCTGGAGCCGTTGACCATGATGTCGGCGATGTCGTCACGGGCGAGCAGCGGCTCGAGCGGCCCATAGCCGAGCACGTCGTTGCAGATGTCCTCGAGCAGCTCTTCCTGCTCGGCGATCGTCATTGCGAAGTTCTTGATCGCGATGATGTCGTTGACGATATCGCGGATTTCCTCGCGCGCGCTTTCAGGGTCAAGCTTGGAAAGCTGCGACAGATCGATGGTGTCGATGAGCGCGGAGAAGACCTGGCTCTTGGTATCGTAATAAGTTTCGCTCTTTTCGCGCTGTGCCCGCTTCGGCTCAGGCGCCAATGGCGGTGCCTCGACCGCACGGCGCGCCGGCGGCGTGACAGGCGCGCTTGGCGCCGCGGGCCGGGTCAGAACCGCCGTGTCCATGGAACTTGCAGCCGGCGGCGCAACAGGCGCCGGTGCTGGCTGGCGAAATTCCGGCGTGAACCGGTTGCCGTCGTCGCTGCCTCTTTTACCAAACATGATCGACTACCGATTCCACTGCTGAAGCGTCACTTCTTGTTGCGCGAGAGCTTGCCGAGCAGGCTGCCGAGCCCGGCCTTCTTCTTGGCCTTGATTTCGCTGCGCCCGGTCAGCACATGCGCCATTTCGTTGATCATCGCGACAACCGGGTTCTTCGCATCCATTTCGCCAAGCATGCGTCCGTTGTTGGCGGCATTGCCGAACAGCAACGGATCAAAAGCAATGACCGACATCGGCGACAGGCCGAGCGGCTCGGCGAAATCGGACGGCGAAATCTCCGGGCGCTTCGGCACGCCGGCCTGGTTGATGATCAGCTTGGGCGGCGGATCATTGGGACGAAGCCGCTTGAGCATATCGACGAGGTTCTTGGTGTTGCGCAGATTGGCGAGTTCCGGTGTCGCGGTGATGACGATCTCGTCGGCCTTGACCAGGGTGTTCTTGGTCCAGCCCGTCCAGGCATGCGGGACGTCGAGCACCAGAAGCGGCACGCTGCGCTGGGCGGTGTCGATGAGCTGCGCGAAGGCCTCGGGATCGAAATCATAGACCCGTTCGAGCGTCGAAGGCGCGGCGAGCAGCGACAGATGCTCGGCGCACTGGGTCAGCAGCCGGTCGAGATAGACTTCATCGATGCGTTCCGGTGAAAACACCGCCTCGGCGATGCCTTGCGCCGGATCCTGGTCGAAATTGATGTTGGCGGTGCCGAAAGCCAGATCGAGATCGGCGACGACCACTTCGGATTTGAACAGGGAGGACATCGCCCAAGCCACATTGTGGGCGATCGTCGAGGAGCCGACACCGCCCTTGGCGCCGACGAAGGCGATCGAGCGGCCGAGCGGCTCGGCTTCCGGATCGATGAAAATCGACGACACCACACTGACGATGTCGGCCATCGAGACCGGAGCGATCACATATTCGGAAATGCCGTTGCGGATGAGTTCCCGGTAGAGGCCGACATCATTGTAGTGGCCGATCACCACCACCTTCGACGTCGGATCGCAATATTCCGAAAGCTGGGCGAGTTGTTCCAGCAATTGCTTGGGCTCGCTGCGCGATTCCAGCAGGATCAGGTTGGGCGTCGGCGCCGATTGGTAGAATTCGATGGCAGTGGGGACGCCGCCCATATGGACCTTGAGATGCGCCTTCGTCATGCGGCGGTCCTCGCCGGCGCGCTCGACCGGGTTGGCAACACCCTCGGTCTCGCAGAATGCCTGGATCGAAATGCGCGGGATCGGCCGCAACGCCTGCATCGCGGCGATGTCCTGCTGCGAGGTATCGCTGCCGTCTACAGGAGTGTCATAGGCCAGATTGTTCATGTTCGTGTACTCCGAACTGCGATCGTTAGTAGCTAACTTCGCCTTCTGCTTCCCAATCAAAGAAGGGTTGATTTCGGTACCCATCGATGACTTTCCCACGCTGCTCGGCGTCGATAGGTGCCTGCTTGCGCGGTCCGAGCAGGTCGGCCGGATTGGCCATCTGGGCGGCGAGGTTGTTCTGATACGAGCAGCCGAAATCGGCGTAGTGCTTGTTTTCCGAGGTCTCCACCAGATCTTCGGGCCAACGCCCGCATTTGTCGGTCTGAGCTTTCACCGAGATATAGGCGACGCGAATCGGGGCCGAGGCTTCGGCGGAAGCGGACTGATAAGAGGTCATGACAATCCGGTTGCGCTTGATGCCGCTGGCAACCGCCAGCCTGACAAAATCGCGGCTGGCAGCGGCCGCCGCGATCTCGTTGGCCGAACCGACAGGGATAGCGATCGTCAGCGCCGGAGCGGCGCTCCTGTCGTAGCCGTCGAGAAAGCCCGAAAGCGTGTCACGCTGAGAGCCCGTCATGCCACGGTCACCGGCGCCCACCGGCAGGTCTATCTTCTGGTTCTTCTCGGCGATCACGATCGGATGGTTGGTGCGATAATCGTCCGGGATGGCGCCCACCGTGATGCTGTCGCGCTGGGCGCAGCCGGCGAGCAGCGCCGCCACCGCAACCGCCAGGACAGGAACGAACCGCCGGTAGACCCGCGAGCGGCCAAAGCGCATCGGTGCGGCGATGGTGCTTGCCTTCAATGCTGACTGAGACATGTCCGCTTCCCCGCTCACTTGTAGATGAAGCCGACGACGCCGTGGTAGCGGCCGTTGGGCTTGTCGGTCTGCATGGTGCCGTAGACGCGATTGACTCGGCCAAGGAACATGGCAGCGCCATCGCTGGCGGCGTTGAAATTGTCGTCCGGCTTGGCAAGGTCATTGCGCGCCACCGGCTTCACCAGATAGGGCGTGATGATGATGACGAGTTCGGTCTCGTTGCGCACGAAATCCCTGCTGCGGAAGAGCGCGCCGAGCACCGGGATCTTTGTCAGTCCGGGCAACCCGTTGACGGCTTGCCTGACATCGTCGCGAACCAGGCCGGCGATCATCATGGAGCCGCCCGAGGGCAGTTCAACGGTCGTATCGGCAAGACGTTTGCGAAGCGACAGTGCATTCATGCCGGGGCTCGTCACGCCTGAGGAGAGCGATACGGACCCCTCGGTTGTCGGCTCGGAAACCGACGTCCTGACTTTCAAACTTATGCGACCGGGAGACAACACCACCGGCTGGAATTCCAGGCCGATGCCGTACTCGATCTTTTCGATGGTATAGGTTTTCAGGCCGGTCTGGTTGTCCTGCGATACGTTTGCTGAGACACCTGAAACCATATTGTATTCACCGCCGACTTTGAAGGTCGCCTTCTCCCCGGATACGGCGGTCAAGGTCGGCTCAGCCAGGGTTTTCATGACCCCCGACTGCTCCATGGCGTTGACATAGGCCTGCAGTGCCGACGAGCCGATCTGAAAGCCTGAATTCGACAGCTGCTTGCCGAGACCGGTGAAATTGTCGCTGAGCGCACCGTAGCTGATGCCGTTGCTGCCGCCGCTGCCGACCATGTTGACGCCGAGCTGCTTCATCACGGAGCGGCTGACTTCGGCGACCGTGACCTTCAGCGTCACCTGGTCGTCGCCAATGATCTGCAGCAGGTTGACGATCTTGCTGGTGCGGCGCTCCTGGTCCGGATTGTCGATGTCGACACCGCTCTGGGCCGAACCGCCGGCTGCGGTCTGCGAATATTGTCCCGTCGTCGCTTCACCACCGGAAACGAAGATCGTCGCCAGGTCTACCGCGCGCTTTGCATCCAGCGGCGTGTCGACCGTTCCAGTCAGGACGACGTTGTCATTCAGCAGTTCGACCTTGATGGCCGACGTCGGCAGGAAGCGTCTGATATAATCCTCAAGACCGGCAACGTCACGTTCGACGGCCAGGTCAAGACTGACGATCTGCTCGCCATTGGGGCCGAAGACAAAGATGTTCGTCTCGCCGACCGACTTGCCGAACAGATAGATGCGCCTTGCGGTGCGAGTCACCGCGTCGGCAACCGCCGGGTTGGCCACGAGAATGTCGTAGGCATCGCTCGGCAGGTCGATGACCACCGACTTGTTGAGGCCGAGCTTGACGCGCTGAGTGGCCGTCGATGCCGTGACCTGCGCGTTCTTTGCCTCGACGACGCTGCCTTGCAAATTCGATCCGACGAGCAGCAGGCCGAATGCCGCGGCTACAATTGCCGGCAGTTTGCCACCTAGCCTCATTTCCTTGCTCCCACTTCGGAAACTTCGCCCGACTTGATCAGCCTCACCGTTCCTCTGCGGCCATTGCCGGAAACGAGATAGTCGGCCTCACCCAGATTTTTTTCCTGCGTGTCCGCGACCGCCCGCAGCGCCAGGGTCAGGCGATCCGCCATCTGCTGGGCGACGGTGATGATCTCCGCCTGCTTGGGCGTCAGTTCCAGCGTGGCGGTCTGACCCACCCTGGTCTTCTTGCCTTCCTCGTCCTCCTGAATGGTCTGATCGATGGCCAGGACGCGGATGTTCTTGAGGATGGTCTCGGTGTTGAAGCCGGCGGCGCCGCTGGCGGCATCGGCCCTGCGGGTCATGATGACGTCGACGAAATCGTTGGGAAGAATGAAGCCGCCGGCCGACGTATCGGCCGAGATGGCCGTGGCGACCGCCCGCATGCCGGAAGGCAGGATCGACGACATGAAGCTCTGGCCCTCGCCGATCAGCTTGGACCGCCGCAGCGGTTCTCCGGCATACATCGCCACACGGGCAACGGAACTCTTCAGCTTGTCCAGTGCCTCGGGCTCGGCCGTGCGGGTGATGAAATTCGCGTTGACGCCGTCGGCGGGCCAGGATTGCCAGGCGATGTTGTTTTGGATCGGGCTACCCATCGGAACGTCGCCTGAAAGCACAAGCACATCCTGGAGTGCCACCGCCGGGGCCTGAGGGCCGGAATCGACGACGACCTGGGGCGGCGGTGCCACCATGTTCTTCGCGACATAGCCAGCGCCACCCGCCGCGGCCACCGCCACGCTCAGAATTATCAATCGCGATGCTGGCATTTGTCCGAACCCTTGCCCTGGCAAACCACGTAGCCAAGCCGGACTTTGCAGCGGCAATCGTCAAAACAAGGTTAATGTAATGCTTACGATCGTGATTAATTTAAGGTTTACATAAATTAGCCGGAATGTGGCCTGACCGGCCAAAATGGCCGGGCCAGCCCTGTTGAGAACGAGGTTTCGGCAATGCTGACGGACAACAAAATAAGATCGCGCTCAGGTCGCCAGCCTGGCAAGCGCCCATGCCATCAAGGGCGAATCCGGATAGGTCAGCAAGCCGCCAAGGCCGAGCGCGACACCGTAGGGAACACCTTTTTCCTCGTCGGCGAAATGGCGCAGAAACGGATTTTGGCCGGTAACGGCCGCAAGCAGCGACTTCCGGTAGAGGATGATCGCCAGCGTCAGCAGGCCGCCGATGATTGTCGAGGCGACAAGATACTCCACGAGATTGACATTGACGCCCATCCACATCGCGGTGGCGGCCAGAAGCTTGGCGTCGCCGCCGCCCATGCCGCCCATCGCAAACAGGCCGAACGTCACGGCCAGGACCAGGGCGCCGGCGGCGAAATGTCCGCCATAGGCCGCCCAGTCCATGCCTGTCAGGGGCGCGACCAGCGCAAAAACGGCGACAAGCAGCACCGGCACGCGATTGGCGATCGTCATCGACAGCATGTCGGAGATCGCGGCAAACAGCATGCAGAACGGAAAAACGACGAAGATCAGGGCTTCAAGCATCGGCGCCACGCCTATTGTCCGATTTCATAGGGCTCAATCTAAGCATGTTCGATTAACGATTGATGAGGCCAGGAACGAAAAGACGACCTATATTGGCAGCGGCATAGAAAAAGGGCCGCCACGCGGCGGCCCTTTTCCAGAAATGTAATGCAAGTGCTCGGCGATAAGCCGATCAGCTGCCGCTCGGCGTGCCGTTCAGGGTGCTGCCGATGTTGGTGAACTTGGCGTTCAGCGCATTGCCGAGCGTGCCGGCGCCAGTGATGATGGCGAGCGCGATGAGAGCGGCGATCAGACCATATTCGATCGCGGTCGCGCCGGATTCGTCCTTCACAAAACGTGCGATGAGATTAGACATTCGAGAGCTCCTACTCCACGTGTTACAGCACTTCCGTCAACTTCTGTGATGGTTGATCGGATGCTGCCAATCTATGGAGAAGCTCTTTCGATCGGCTTAAGAAACAGCCTTACCGATTCCTTTCCCGGTTCGAACATATTGCGTGGTTAACCTCGGGCTAATGTACCGCTGAGCCTTCCAGACCCGGGTTTGGTAGGCTTGCGACCCGACCGGACCGCGCGTCGCGGACGCCCTTGGCGGCCATTGCACGATTGGCAACATCGCATGCTTAACCGTTGGTTCACCAATCTCGTTCATGTTCCGTTGATCAGTCCGCCTGCGTGGAGCGCCTCAATGGCCCAGCCGAGATCGTCAATCCTGATTGCCGCGCTTCTTGCCGCCACGACCTTCGGCACGCCCGCCATGGCCGGCGCCGGCATCGAGGTCACGATGAACCAGGCCAAGATCGTCAAACTGTCGCGTCCCGCCGACACCATCGTGGTCGGCAACCCGGCAATCGCCGACGCTTCCGTGCAGGACGCATCGACGATCGTGCTCACCGGCAAAGGCTTCGGGGTCACCAATCTGGTCGTGCTCGATACGGACGGCAGCCCCATCGTGGACGAGCAGGTTACCGTGGTGCGGCAAGCCGCCTCGTCCGTGCGCATTTACCGGCGCGCCGAAATCCAGACGATGTCGTGCACACCCTATTGCGAAAGCTCATACAAGAGCGAGGCGGAGAAGTCTTCAGAAGCGGAGATGAGCGTCAGCCGATAGGTGGCGTTGCCGACTGCCGTTCCGGTTATTGTCTGGTTAAGAGGCCTGCGCCGACTTTAACGATCATCCAAACCGGACCTCAATCGGTTTGCGCTAATGCTCCTTCCGAGACCACATAGAGATCGGCAGGATCGGACATGAGCAAGGAATTCGGTCGCGCAGGCGACCACAGAGTGAGACGCCCAAGGTTTTTCGCCCGCTTCCTTCGTGACCGGCGCGGCGCCACGGCAATCGAATTCGCGATCCTTTCAGTCCCCTTCGCGCTGCTTGTCTTTGCCATTCTGGAAAGCTGCATCTCGTTTGCCGGCCAGGAGGTGATGGCCAACGTCACCGACGATGTAGCGCGCAAACTGCGCACCGGCCAGTTGGGGGCGGCTGACGTTGCCGGAACCAATTTGCGGGACATGATCTGCACGAAACTGCAGATCATCGTCTCCCAGGATTGTCCCAATCAACTGCTGGTGGATCTTCGCCAATATACATCGTTCGCCGATGCGGCCACGGCAGGCTTCAAGATCCAGAACGGCGATGTCGTACTGACGAAAGGCACCGCAACCCAATCGTTCTCAGTGACAGCGGGTGCGGCGGAGTCGAGGAACATGCTTCGGGTCTTCTACAAGTGGCCCATCATGACCGACCTCATGGCGCAGTCGATGGGCGGCAACAAGACGCTGCATTTCGCATCGGTGACCTGGCAGAACGAGCCGTTCGACAACTGAGCGGAATGCACGAGCAGTATAAGAAAAGGGTAATGGGCATGATGCGTGCGGGGGCACATCTTATGATTACGGGAGTTTGGCGGAAAGCAAGTCGATTCTGGTCCGATCGGCGTGGCATCGCGGCGGTTGAATTCGCGTTGATCATGCCGATTCTGCTGATCATGTACTTCCTCACGATGGAAGCGTCGCAAGCCATCGAGACCAGCAAGAAGGTCAGCCGTATCGGCAGCATGGTGGCCGATCTCGTCACCCAGCAGACGAACGTCGCCAAGGCGGATGTCGACGCCATCATGCAGATCGGCAGCGTCACCCTTCAGCCCTACAACCGCTCAGACCCGACCATTACCATCACGGCAATCCAGGTCTCGGCCGATGCGACGCAGGCACTGGTGGTCTGGTCTCGCAAATTGGTCGCTGGTGTCGCCAGCGCGGGCGCCGCCGCGACCACCGAGACAACGGTCCCAGCGTCGCTCAAGGTCGCCAACACGTTTCTCATTCGCGTCGAAAGCAACCTCGGCTACACGCCGGTCATCGCGTGGAGCGCGAGCAGTCAACAGAAGCTTGGGCTGACCTCGGCTTTCAGCAACATAACCATGGGCGAAACCTATTACCTGCGCCCCCGCAGAAGCATGGCGATCCCTTGCAGCGACTGTTGAACACAGAAGCAGCCAGGCGCTGGGCAGGCCGCTCCAGCTACTGCTGCGGCCCACGGTCCGAAACGAAGCGCACGATAGCAGCGGCCATCTCGTAATCTTTTGGCGCCACGCGAGCGAAGCCGCCGGAATGTCTCGATTCCAGGAGGTCGTAGATATCGGGCGTGGTCGACTTGAGGTTGGTGAGGAACACGGCAAGCCGGCGCTTGGCTTCCGGGTCGAGATCACTGCGGACCGCATGGGGGCCGTATCTCAACAGGCCCGACGTCCATACGATCCGAAGCGCCGTCACTGAGACCCCTGCCGCCTCCAACCTCGCCTGCGTGCCCGACGGTTCTCGCAGGCCGTCGGCAGCGGCCGTCACCCAGCCGAACAGGCCATCGGCCTTGCCGTCGACCAGCATCGTCTCGGCCGCCGCGGCCGAATCGGCATGGACCAGAAACGGTGCATCTTCCGCGATCTTGCGGCCCTCCGCGGCCAACGCCGCCAATGGCAGGAGAGAACCGCCGACGCTGTCCGAAGGCGCCATGGCGATACGATGGCGGTCCATCGCCCCCAGGGCAGGCAGCTTGCCGTCTCGCGTCAGCAGAACGGAGCGGATGCCGATCGCGCCGTCTGAATCGACCGGAGCGACAAGCGGCTCGATACATAAGCAGCGCTGCGAAGCCGTCGCATAGGCGGTGGCCGAATAGATTGCATATTCGATGCGGGCATTGGCCTGCGCCTCGATCAGCGCGGCATAGTTGCGGGCAACGACAAACTCGACCTTCATGCCCAAGGCCTTGGTGTAGGCGTCGGTCAACAGTGCCAGCCCCGGAACGGAGTTGCCGGCGCCTGGCTCGGCAACGATGCCGATGCGAAACGTGCCGATATCATCGCGCCACTCGGCATGCGCCGGATTGGACCAGAGCCCGACCTGCGCCAGCATGAGAGCGGCATAAATCTTCAGCGCAACCCTCATGACAGGAACCACGGGTCTGTTGTCCTCGATCCATGCCCATGCCTGGGGGCATTTGTGCATGCCGTTGCCCGAAACCGCTGCGCACCTTTGGGCGACATGCAACTCTGCTTGTGCATGTCGTTGTCCCAAAACCGCTACGCACTTTTGGGCGACATGCACCAGACTATCACGCCAAGCCGTTGCCGTTTGGTTTCCGAATTGCCAATGAAGTCGCGGAACCCTATGTCTGGTCGGTCAAACTGGCAACAACTCGATGGCGCGAGCCTTTCTCTTCGTCCTGGACTCATTCGGCATCGGTGGAGCGGCCGACGCCGACCGCTACGGCGACGCCGGCGCCAACACATTCGCGCACATCGCAGAAGCCTGTGCAGAGGGCCGCGCGGATCGCGAAGGGCTTCGCAGTGGACCGCTGTTTGTCCCCCACATGGCCTCGCTCGGGCTTGGCAAGGCTGCCGAAACCGCGACGGGGCTAGGCTTTGCCAGCAGCGGGGCGGATCTGCTCGCCACGGCCTTCCACGGCGCCGCGCAGGAGGTTTCGAGCGGCAAGGATACACCATCGGGCCATTGGGAAATCGCCGGCCTGCCGGTGCGTCTCGACTGGGGATATTTCCCGGATACGGTTCCCGCCTTTCCGGCCGAACTGACCGAGGCTATCATTCGCGAAGGCCAGGTGCCGGGCATTCTCGGCAATTGCCATGCGCCGGGCACCGAGATCATCGAGCGCTTCGGCGAGGAGCACATCCGGACCGGCAAGCCGATCTGCTACACGTCGGTCGACTCGGTCCTGCAAATCGCCGCGCATGAAGTCCATTTCGGCCTCGACCGGCTTTATGAATTCTGCCAGGTGGTGCGCAGGCTGGTTGACCCGCTGAGGATCGGACGGGTGATCGCGCGGCCATTCGTCGGCGAAACCACCGCCACTTTCGAACGGACATACAACCGTCATGACTACGCCGTGCCCCCGCCGGAACCGACCCTGCTCGACCGGCTGACGGCGCGTGGCAGCCGTGTCATCGCCGTTGGCAAGATCGGCGACATCTTCGCCCATCGCGGAATTTCGCAAGTGCGCAAGGCGGCAGGCAACATGGCGATGTTCGACGAGGCTCTGGGTGCGATGGATAATGCCGGCGACGGTGACCTCGTCTTCGCCAATTTCGTCGACTTCGACACCGAATTCGGTCACCGCCGCGATGTCGCGGGCTATGCTGCCGCGCTCGAGGCCTTCGACCTGCGGCTGCCGGAGGCATTTGCGAGGCTGCGGCAGGGCGATCTTCTCATCCTGACGGCCGACCACGGCAACGACCCGACCTGGGGCGGGACCGATCACACGCGCGAGCGCATTCCGGTGATCGGCACTGGACCGGGTCTCAAGGGCGGCGACATCGGACTGAGAACGACATTCGCCGACATTGGCGAGACCGTGGCCGAGCATCTCGGGCTGGCGCCCGGACGCTACGGCACGTCTTTCTATACGGCGATCGGCGGTCATGCCTGAATTGCCGGAGGTCGAAACCGTCCGGCGCGGGCTGCAGCCGGTTCTGGAAGGCGCTACCATCGCCCGCGTCGAGGCGCGCCGACCGGATCTGCGCTTTCCATTTCCCGAGAAATTCGCGCAGCGGCTGACCGGCAAGACGATCACGGCACTCGGCCGCCGGGCCAAGTATCTGACGATGGACCTGGAAGGCGGCCCCATGCTGATCTGCCATCTCGGCATGTCGGGCTCATTCCGCATAGAGACGGCCGATGGCAGCGACATGCCCGGCATCTTCCGGCACGACCGCTCGAAGAGCTCCAATCACGACCACGTCGTCTTCCATATCGTGTCTCCGGCCGGTGCCCGGTCCCGCGTGATCTTCAATGATCCGCGCCGCTTCGGCTTCATGCTGTTTGCGGAAGGGCTGCCGGACGTTCATCCGATGCTGGCTGGACTTGGCGTCGAGCCAACCGGCAACACATTGGACGGTGCGCTGCTCGCCTCATTGATGAAGGGGCGGCGATCACCACTGAAGGCAGCGCTTCTCGACCAGAGGCTGATCGCCGGGCTCGGCAACATCTATGTGTCGGAGGCGTTGTGGCGTGCCGGCCTGTCGCCGCTGCGCGAGGCGGGCACGATCGCCAGGCCCGGAAAGAAAGCCCAGGCCCAAAGCGAACACCTCGCGCAAGCCATTCGTTCGGTGATATCGGATGCGATCGCAGCCGGCGGCTCCTCACTGCGGGACTATATGCAGACCGATGGGTCGCTGGGCTATTTCCAGCACGCCTTCGCCGTCTACGACCGCGAGGGGGAGGCCTGTTCCAAACCCGGGTGCAGCGGCCACATCGAACGTGTCGTGCAGAGCGGCCGATCGACCTTTTATTGCCGCACATGTCAGCGATGAGTCAGAGTAATTCCAGGAAAAGTGGGAACGGTTTCCCGTTCGGAATTGCGTCAAGACAGAGAGATGGAGCGGTTCAGCGTTTCCGTGAAACGATGGACCGCTCTAGGCGAGCGTGAGCAAGGAGAAGCAGCCATGGCCTATGAGACGATCATCACCGAGACGCGCGGCAAGGTCGGGCTGATCACGCTGAACAGGCCGCAGGCGCTCAACGCGCTGAATTCGCAGATTCTGACCGAAGTGGTGGCAGCCGTGAATGGGTTCAGCGCCGATCCCGGTATCGGCGCCATGGTCATCACCGGTTCCGAAAAGGCTTTCGCCGCAGGCGCCGACATCAAGGAGATGCAGTCCATCTCCTACGCGGACGCCTACGCCCAGGACTTCTTCGTCGGCTGGGAGGAACTGACGCGGGCGCGAAAGCCTATTATCGCGGCGGTAGCGGGCTATGCACTCGGCGGCGGCTGCGAGCTGGCGATGATGTGCGATTTCATTATCGCCGCCGACACGGCCAAATTCGGCCAGCCCGAGATCACCCTCGGCGTCATTCCAGGCATGGGCGGGTCACAAAGGCTGACCCGCTTCGTCGGCAAGTCGAAAGCGATGGACATGTGCCTGACCGGGCGGATGATGGATGCCGCCGAGGCCGAGCGTTCTGGCCTGGTGTCGCGGGTGGTGCCTGCCGGCGAGCTTGTCGAGGAGGCGCTGAAGGCCGCAGCCAAGATCGCCGCTTTCTCGCTACCATCGGTGATGATGGCGAAGGAGGCTGTCAACCGCGCCTTCGAGACGACGCTTGCCGAGGGATTGCGGTTCGAGCGCCGGCTGTTTCACTCGCTGTTTGCACTGGACGATCAGAAGGAAGGCATGGCGGCCTTTGCCGAGAAGCGGAAGCCGAATTTCACCAACCGCTGACGCCAATCCCTTGGCTGCGAAGAAGATGGCTGCTGGCCGCCAAAAAGAAGGCCGGGCAGCGTTGACGCGCCGGAAAAGCTGAACTATAAGCCGCACCAACCGAGGCGGCCCCGTGGCTGCCCGTTTGTTTTTTGCGCCCTGCGGCATCCCGCATGCGCCGACCAGATCAGAAGAGAGGCATCATGGCCAATACATCCTCGGCCAAAAAGGCAACGCGCAAGATCGTCCGCCGCGCAGCGATCAACAAGAACCGCCGCTCGCGCGTCCGCACCTATATCCGCCAGGTCGAAGAGGCGCTTGCCTCCGGTGACAAGGCTGCCGCACAGGCCGCCTTCAAGATCGCGGAGCCGGAATTGATGCGCGCCGCGACCAAGGGCGTGATCCACAAGAACACGGCGTCCCGCAAGGTGTCGCGACTGGCTCAGCGGGTCAAGGTACTGTCGGCCTGACATTACTTGCCTAGACTGACGTTCTTCGAACCCGGCCGTTTGTGCCGGGTTTTTTCGTTTGCCGGCAAGCACTTAAAAAGAATGTCCGGAAACGCCGTCTTATGCGGCATTTCACAATTAGGAATAGTTTGCCGGCATATGCATGCCTGCTGGTGATCGGCATGCTTGAAACGGCCGACCTAAAGATTCTTAACTATCAGAAATAGCTTATATCTTTCAGTTACTTACAGATGGTGATCCACAGCTTGTCCACACCGGACCGGCCCGATCGGGGAGAAGTCGCTGTCAAGCGAATTATTTCAGAATATTTCTGTCAGCGCCCGGTTTTTCATATTCGCCGGAAAAGGGTTTGAATCACAATGGCTTTGTTAAAATGTGCCGTCGCGGCACGCCACTCGAACCCGCCTCCACTAACCAGATTCCTTAAAAATCCGTTAGACGTGGCCTTGCCCTATCCACAGCGATTTCGGTAGTGTCGATCTATCGAAAGGGACGGGCTCTGGCTCTTAACCCAAGCCTGAATCGGCCAGCTTAAATTGGCGGGATTTGCAACGCGGATCAAGTCCGCGGACGGCTTTGGTTTGTCTTTTTCGATACGGTAGGGGACTGGCGTAACTAGACATGGCAGGTAGACGGCGCGCCGGCGCTCTTTTCGCCGGGCGGTGTTGTATTGCCCTGACATACCCAACGCGGACTGGCTTCCATGGGCCAGCACCGGTTCCCACGGATAATGGGCGACGTTCATCTGCCGGCGGCGGCAGCGGACATCGTAGCAAAGACTTAGGTCGCCGGAACCGGATGCAGGAGGCGCATCCCCGGTGGAAAACATGTACGGAAGGACAAGGAAAAGATCATGCAGAGCGGCATTGAAAGGGAGCTTACGGGCGACCTCCCATTTCCTGGAACTTTGATCGGAGCAAACGACATGGCGGTGTCCAGCGACGCGGAACAGAAATTCGACCGGGTCAAGACCCAGTTGAAGGCGCGCCTGGGAACCGAAGTCTATTCGAGCTGGTTTGGCCGCATGAAGGTCGCCGAGGCTTCAAAGGGCATCGTCCGCATCTCCGTGCCTACCGCCTTCCTACGTTCATGGATCAACGGCCACTATCTCGACCTCATTTCCGAACTGTGGAAGCAGGAGGATGCCGATCTCCTCAAGATCGACATCGTCGTGCGCACGGCAACCCGTCAGGGACGCAGCCAGGCCGAGCCAGAGGTAACGCCAGCACGCAGCAAGATGACACGGCAGACGCAGACGGCACTTGCCGCCGGCACAGTCAGCCCCAGCCGGGTGGAGCGCGCACCGGCTCCGCGTCCGGGCACACCGATCGAGAGCGAATTTCGCCACAACGTGCTGGGGTCGCCGCTCGATCCGCGCTACACGTTCGGCTCCTTCATCGAGGGACCGTCGAACCGGGTGGCCTTCGCCGCCGCCAAGGCGGTAGCGGAATCGCAATCGAGCGCAGTGCGCTTCAATCCGCTTTTCCTTCACGCAACCGTCGGGCTCGGCAAGACACATTTGCTGCAGGCCATCGCTGCGGAATCGCTGAAGCAGAACCCCAAGTCGCGCGTCGTCTATCTCACGGCCGAGTATTTCATGTGGCGCTTTGCCACCGCGATCCGCGACAACAACGCGCTGACGCTCAAGGAACAGCTGCGCGACATCGACCTGCTCATCATTGACGACATGCAGTTTCTGCAGGGCAAGTCGATCCAGCATGAATTCTGCCACCTCATCAACATGCTGCTCGACAGCGCCAAGCAGGTCGTCGTCGCCGCCGACCGGCCGCCATCGGAACTGGAATCGCTCGAACCGCGGGTCCGTTCGCGCCTCAATGGCGGTGTCGCGCTTGAAATGTCGGCGCCCGATTTCGCCATGCGCCTCGGCATGCTCAAATTGCGCCTTGCCACGGCCAGGAGCGACGACGCATCGCTCGACATTTCGGAGGAGATCCTCAATCACGTCGCCCGCACCGTGACCGGCAGCGGACGCGAGCTGGAAGGCGCCTTCAATCAGCTTTTGTTCCGTCAATCCTTCGAGCCGCAGATCACCATCGACCGGATCGACGAAATCCTCGGCCACATCTATCGCACCGGCGAGCCGAAGCGTGTCCGTATCGAGGACATCCAGCGCATCGTGGCGCGTCACTACAATGTGTCGAAGACCGAATTGCTGTCCAACCGGCGCACGCGCACCATCGTCAAGCCGCGGCAGGTCGCTATGTACCTGTCGAAGGTGATGACGCCGCGCTCGCTACCCGAGATCGGACGGCGTTTCGGCGGCCGCGATCACACCACGGTGCTGCATGCCGTGCGCAAGATCGAGGACCTTTCCGGCAACGACAACACGCTGGCGCAGGAACTTGAGCTTCTGAGGCGGTTGATCAACGACCAGGCCTGATCCTCCGGGGATGGCCGAGCCGGAACAATACCGAAATTCAATGGCTTGCCAGTGCGGCGCTGGGCCTGGATCGGGCCCGTGGCGCCGCCTGGAAGCGATCTGGATTTCGGTTTTACGACACTGGCTCGCGGACTTCGGGCGCGTTATCCCCAGAAAGCCCGCGTAGCCGGCCTGAACCGGTGGCGCGGGCTTGCGTTTGCTGGTTTTTTCCTGTCAGTTTACGCAGATTCTGAGCCTGTTCAGACCTTTCGCGGGACGCCGCTCACTGGTGACCCGTCATTCATTCAAGCGAGCCTGTTTCGTCATGCGTGTTATCCTGGAACGGTCCAATCTCCTGAAGTCGCTCAACCACGTCCATCGCGTGGTCGAGCGGCGAAACACCATACCGATCCTGTCCAACGTGCTGCTCAGCGCCGAAGGCGCCAGCCTTGAAATGAAGGCGACCGATCTCGACCTCGAGGTGACCGAAGCGACACCCGCCAAGGTGGAGCGCGGCGGGGCGACGACAGTCCCGGCACATCTGCTCTACGACATCGTGCGCAAGCTTGCCGATGGCGCCGAGGTGATGCTGAAGACGGACGAGGACGGCAACGCCATGACGGTGACGTCTGGCCGCTCGAGCTTCCGCCTTCAGTGCCTGCCGCAATCCGACTTCCCGGAGCTCTCGGCCGGATCGTTCTCGCATATCTTCCGTCTCGACTCGGTTGCCCTGAAAGGCCTGATCGAGAAGACCCAATTCGCCATCTCCACCGAGGAGACGCGTTATTACCTGAACGGCATCTATCTGCACACGCATGAGGTCGGCGGCAAGTTGAAGCTGCGCTCGGTAGCGACCGACGGCCACCGCCTGGCGCGCGCCGAGATCGATGCGCCAGCGGGTTCCGAAGGCATGCCGGGCATCATCATTCCGCGCAAGACGGTGAGCGAGTTGCAGAAGCTCGTCGACGATCCGGATGTCGCGGTCACCACCGAACTGTCGGACACCAAGATCCGCTTCACGATCGGCAGCGTGGTTTTGACCTCGAAGCTGATCGACGGCACCTTCCCCGACTATCAGCGGGTCATTCCGACCGGCAACGACAAGAAGCTGATCATCGACCGCCAGAGTTTTGCCGCCGCTGTCGATCGCGTCTCGACCATCTCTTCCGAACGCGGCCGCGCGGTGAAGCTGTCGATCAGCGAGGGTCAGGTGACGCTTGCGGTCAACAATCCCGATTCAGGCAGCGCCACCGAAGAGCTGTCCGCCGACTATTCATCCGATCCGATCGAGATCGGCTTCAACGCCAAGTACCTGCTCGACGTTGCCGCGCAACTGACCGGCACGGAAGCCAAGTTCATGCTGGCCGACGCCGGCTCGCCGACGCTGATCCACGACATGGCCGACGAGACCGCACTCTATGTGCTGATGCCGATGCGGGTGTAGCGGCGCGGTGTCAGCACTTCGGTCCTGTTGTGGACCGGCAAGCGCGATATTTACGGCAACTTCTAGAGCAATTCCAGGAAAAGTGTGAAGCGGTTTTCCCGGGAAAAGCGCATAGCGCTTTCCCTTGGGAATTGCGTTAAAACAAAGAGATAGATTGGTTTTGCGTTTCCGTGAAACGATGGAACGCTCTATAGGCGGATAGCGGTTGCCGGCACAGAACCACATAAGTAAGCTTACACTTACCAATTTCCGAAACTACGCGGCGCTGACGATCGATCTGGCGCCAGGTGCCGTGGTTTTTTCCGGCGACAACGGCGCCGGCAAGACCAATCTCCTCGAAGCAATCTCCCTTTTGACACCGGGGCGTGGTTTGCGCCGCGCCCCTTACGTGGATGTCGCACGCGAGGGCGGCGACGGCGGCTTTGCATTGCATGCCCGGCTCGACGGACCTGACGGCCAGGTCGAGATCGGAACAGGCATTTCCGGCGGCGACACCGCCGGCGAAGGCGGCAGGCGGGTGCGCATCAACGGAGCGTCGGCGCGTTCGGCCGAAGACATGCTGGAATGGCTGCGCGTGGTGTGGCTGACGCCAGCCATGGACGCGTTGTTCACCGGACCGGCCGCGGATCGCCGGCGATTTCTCGATCGGCTCGTGCTGGCGATCGATCCCGGGCACGGGCAACGTGCGATCGACTACGAGAAGGCGATGCGCGGTCGTAACCGTCTGCTTACCGAAAACTCCCGGGACGACCGCTGGTTCGACGCTATCGAGACGCAGATGGCCGAAACCGGCGTGGCGATAGCCGCGGCGCGGGCCGAAATGGTGCGCCTGCTCGCCACCATGATCGACAGGCTGCCCGACACGGGACCATTTCCGCGGGCCGATATCGGCCTTTCGGGCGATCTGGAAGCCGAAATCGCCGCCGCGCCGGCGGTCGATGTCGAGGAGCGCTTCCGTCGGACGCTTGCCGGGGGCCGTGAGCGCGATCGCGCCGCCGGGCGCACCCTCGACGGCCCGCACCGTTCGGATCTGGTGGTTGGACACCGCCCCAAGGCGATGCCGGCCGAACTCTGCTCGACCGGCGAGCAGAAGGCACTGCTGGTCGGCATCGTGCTGTCGCATGCAAGGCTGACCGGCGAAATGTCGGGCATGACGCCGATCCTGCTGCTCGACGAGATCGCCGCGCATCTCGACAGCGGGCGGCGCGCGGCGCTGTTCTCCATCCTGGAGGAACTGAACTGCCAGGCGTTCATGACAGGAACCGATGCTGCGCTGTTTTCCAGTCTCCAGGGACGCGCGCAATTCCTGACTGTCGACCATGGGACGGTTGGGCCAACCGAAGGCCCCTGACAAGGTTTTTCCGTCCCTGTATGATCAGGCAATGACCACTGCCGCCCTGACCGCAGACGAGATCGAACGCTATGCCCGCCACATCGTGCTGCCGGAGATCGGCGGCGCCGGCCAGCAAAGGCTGAAACAGGCCCGGGTGCTGGTCATCGGCGCTGGCGGACTGGGCGCGCCGGTGCTTGAATATCTTGCCGCCGCCGGCGTCGGCACACTCGGCGTGGTCGATGACGACACCGTTTCGCTGTCCAACCTGCAGCGCCAGGTCATTCACGGTACCGACACTGTCGGCCTGCTGAAGACCGAGAGCGCCAAGGCGGCAATCGCTCGCATCAATCCCAACACCACAGTCGAACCGCATACGTTCCGGCTGACCACGGACAATGCGCCCGCCCTCGTCGCCCGCTATGACATCGTCGTCGACGGTTCCGACAATTTCGAAACGCGCTATGCCGTGGCCGATGCCTGCGCGAGCGAAGGCAAGCCGTTGGTGCATGCCGCCGTCGGACGCTTCGATGGTTCGGTAACGGTGCTGAAGCCATTCGAAGACGGCAAGGACGGCAAGCCCAACCCAAGCTATCGCGATCTGTTTCCCGAGGCGCCACCGCCGGGCCTGGTGCCGTCCTGTGCCGAAGCCGGCGTGCTTGGCGCGCTGACCGGCGTCGTCGGTACGCTACAGGCGATGGAGGCGATCAAGCTGATCACCGGCGTCGGCGAACCGCTGGTCGGCCGGCTGCTGCTCTATGACGGGCTGGCGGCGCGCTTCGACACCATCCGCTACAAGAGAAGCTGAATTCTTGGACCGGAACGAAGCTGTCTCCATCACGCGAATCCCGGTCGATTTCGAACGGTGGGACGATGTGCTCGCACTGATCATGTGTGCCTTCGCCTCGATGGACGGCATCATCGACCCGCCCTCCTCGGCCCACCTTTTGACCGCCGACAGCCTGCGGGACAAGGCGCGGCAGGAGACCGGCCTCGTGGCGGTGCAGGGCGACAGGATCGTCGGCTGCGTCTTTGCCCTTGAGAGGGCAGCGGACCTTTATGTCGGCAAGTTCGCGGTCGCGCCGGACCGCCAGGGACAAGGCATCGGCCGGCGGCTGATGCAGGCGGTCGAAGACCTTGCCCGTAGCCGCGGCAAGGCCGCCGTCGCGCTTCAGACGCGGATCGAGCTGACCGGGAATCATGAGGCCTTTGCTCGCCTCGGCTTTCGCGAAACTGAACGGACGGCGCATGAGGGCTATGCCAGGCCGACCTCGATCACCATGCGCAAAGCTATCTCGTAAGGTTTATCTTACGGTTTGTGGGCCGCGACAGCGTCAGGTCCTGAGCGGCAGCACCCGATCCGGCGGGCGGTGGCCGTCGACGAAGGCGCGGATATTGATGATGACCTTCTCGCCCATATCGATGCGGCCCTCGAGCGTCGCCGAGCCCATATGCGGCAAAAGCACGACCTTGTTCTTGGCGGCGAGCTTCAGCAGCTTGCTGTTCAAAGCCGGCTCATGTTCGTAGACGTCGAGGCCAGCCCCGGCGATCTTGCCGTCCTGAATCAGCTTGACCAGCGCTTCCTCGTCGATGATGTCGCCACGTGCGGTGTTGACGACATAGGCGGTCGGCTGCAGCAGCGCCAGCCGCCGCGCCGAAAGCAGATGGAAGGTTGCCGGCGTCGAGGGACAGTTGACCGAGATGATATCCATGCGGGCCAGCATCTGGTCGAGGCTTTCCCAATACGTCGCCTCCAGCCCGTCCTCCACGGCCGGCAGCACGCGGTGGCGGTTGTGGTAGTGGATCGACAGGCCGAAGGCCTTGGCTCGTCTGGCGACGGCGGTGCCGATTCGCCCCATGCCGACAATGCCGAGCCGCTTGCCCCAGATGCGCCGGCCCAGCATCCAGGTCGGCGACCAGCCAGCCCATTTCTTGTCACCGGTGAGCACATTGGCACCTTCCGCCAGCCGCCGCGGCACCGCCAGCATCAGCGCCATGGTCATGTCGGCGGTGTCTTCGGTCAGGACATTCGGCGTATTGGTGACGGTGATGCCCCTCTTGGCCGCGGCCGCGACATCGATCTTGTCGACGCCATTGCCAAAATTGGCGATCAGCTTGAGGTTGTCGCCTGCCTGGGCGATCAGCGCCGCGTCGATCTGATCGGTTACCGTCGGCACCAGCACGTCGGCTTCCTTGACCGCGGCAACCAGCTCCGGCTGCGTCATCGGCCTGTCCTCGACATTAAGCCTGGCGTCGAACAGCTCGCGCATACGGGTCTCGACCGGGTCGGGCAGCTTTCGCGTGATGACCACGAGAGGCTTCTTTTTGCCTGCCATTGTTTCCCTCGTTGAGACCTCTTTAACCAAGACCGGCGAAACTGAAAGCCGGTCGCGGTGCCGATTACTCCATGTAACAAGCGGTGCCGCCGAAGACAAAGAAAAAGGGGCGCCGAGGCCGATGGGCAAGCGCCGAAAGGAATGAAAGTGTCTGGTTTCGCGTCGCTTCGCCTGACCCTCAGCGCAGCATTTCTCGGCGCTCTGCTTTATTCTCCGCTTGCCGTGGCGCAGAGTGCCGCTGCACCTGCCCAGGGCGTCGTCACGCTTGGTCCGAGTGGCCTGCCGCTGCCGCGCTTCGTCAGCCTGAAATCCGGCCGTGTCAACTCGCGCGTCGGTCCCGGGGCCAACTACTCGGTCGACTGGATGTATATGAAGGCCGGCCTGCCGATGGAGATCATCCAGGAATTCGACACATGGCGCCGCGTGCGCGATGCCGATGGTTCGGAAGGCTGGATCAACCAGTCGCTGCTTTCCGGCCGGCGCACCGCAATCGTTGCCCCGTGGCAGCGCGGCAAGGGTACCCAGATCAACCTTCTCAACAGCCCCAACAAGGACGCAAGGGTGGTCGCGATGGTCGAGCCGGGCGTCATGGGCACGATCAAATCCTGCGACGGCCAGTGGTGCGAAATGACATTCGATGGCCACACAGGCTGGCTTGCCCAGTCGATCGTCTGGGGCGCCTATCCCGGCGAACGGGTCAAGGACTGATTCTTGACCCAGAATCTTAACCCCGATCCTTCACGGCCCGGTTTGGGTGTGTTGAAATTCAGGTCAGCCTAGCGCCCGATACGGCCGAGATGGGTGTCCTGAAAGCCGGTTGGCAGCTTCAGGCCATAGGCCAGCGCACGGTCGATGGCGATGTGCGCGATCCAGATCAGCGCAACCGCCATCGCGGCCGCATTGCCCCACATGTGCTCGCCGAGCAGCAACAGCACGGGCACGGTAAGGGGGCCTCGCCGGTCATTCGCGGCGTTTGGGGCGCAGCCTCACCACGATATCGACATTGGCGATCTCCATCCCTTCCGGCGGCTCCGGCAGGTTGGCGACCGTCACCGGACCACTGTCGATGTCGAATATGCGGTTTTCGCCTTCGATGTAGAAATGGTGGTGGTCGGAGGTGTTGGTGTCGAAATAGGTTTTCGCGCCCTCCACGGCGAGGATGCGCAAAAGTCCCGCCTGGGTAAACTGGTGAAGGGCATTGTAGACGGTGGCCAGCGACACCGGCACGCCGGCGGCAACCGCCTCCTCGTGCAGTTCCTCGGCCGACAGATGCCGGTCGCCCTTGGCGAAAAGCAGATCGGCCAGCGCAATGCGCTGACGCGTCGGCCTCAGGCCGGCTTCACGGACCCGCTTGTCCACAGCGACATTTTCCTTCCGGCCGTCCAGGTCCATCTTCTCGTCGAACCCCACAGTTCCGCCCCAAGACACGCCCAGAATGGCAAAAAAATGAACGTCTGCCGAAACCGGACCTCTCAGGACATATATTCTGTCGTCCGAATGCGATCAATAGCGCGCATTGACCCAGGCAGACGAGCAGGCTAAGCGCAAACGCCGGTTTCCGGCCTGAAACAGATTGTGTTAGGAAACCAACGACAAGGGCACCCGATAGCCCGGAACGATATGGGGATGAGATTGATGGCGGGTAAATCCAGCTACGAGTACGACGAATTGCTGGCCTGCGCCCGCGGCGAACTGTTCGGACCGGGCAACGCCCAGCTTCCCTATCCGCCGATGCTGATGTTCGACCGCATCACCGAGATCAGCGAGACGGGCGGCGCCTTCGAGAAGGGTTTCATCCGCGCGGAGTTCGACATCAAGCCGGACCTGTGGTTCTTTGCCTGCCATTTCATCGGCAATCCGATCATGCCGGGGTGCCTCGGCCTCGACGCCATGTGGCAATTGACGGGCTTCTATCTTGGCTGGCTGGGCGAACCCGGCAAGGGGATGGCGCTGTCGACCGGTGAAGTGAAATTCAAGGGCATGGTCACGCCCTCGGTGAAGAAGGTCGAATATGGCATCGACTTCAAGCGCGTGATGCGGGGCCGGCTGGTGCTCGGCATCGCCGATGGCTGGCTGAAGGCGGATGGCGAACCCATATACGCGGCAACGGATTTGAAAGTCGGTCTGTCCAAGCAGTCGGCGGTTGGCTGACCGGCATCCCTGGCCAGCTCTCTGGCCAGCACCCCTGGAAGGAGTTGCGAATGAGACGTGTCGTAGTCACAGGCATCGGCATTGTGTCGTCGATCGGCAACAATGCCAACGAGGTGCAGACCTCTCTGCATGACGCCAGATCCGGCATCAGCTTCTCCGATTCCTTCGCCGAACACGGCTTCCGCTGCCAGGTCTGGGGAGCGCCGACGCTCGATCCATCGGCCATGATCGACCGCCGTGCGATGCGCTTCCTGAGCCAGGGGGCTGCCTGGAACCATGTCGCCATGGATCAGGCGATCGCGGATGCGGGCCTCGGCGAGAGCGACATCACCAATGAGCGCACCGGCATCGTCATGGGATCGGGCGGGCCATCCACCCGCACCATCGTCGAAGCTGCCGAAACGACGCTGAAGAACGGCAGTCCCAAGCGCATCGGTCCGTTCGCGGTGCCGAAGGCAATGTCGTCGACTGCATCGGCGACGCTTGCCACCTGGTTCAAGATCCACGGCGTCAACTACTCGATCTCGTCGGCCTGTTCGACCTCGGCGCATTGCATCGGCAATGGCTATGAATTGATCCAGTGGGGCAAGCAGGACATCATCTTTGCCGGCGGCCACGAGGATCTCGACTGGACGATGTCGGACCTGTTCGACGCCATGGGCGCGATGTCGTCGAAATTCAACGACAAGGCATCGACCGCTTCCCGCGCCTATGACGCCAATCGGGACGGCTTCGTCATCGCCGGGGGCGCCGGGGTGCTGGTGCTGGAAGAGCTTGAGCATGCCAAAGCGCGCGGCGCGAAAATCTATGCCGAGATCGTTGGCTATGGCGCGACGTCGGATGGTCACGACATGGTTGCCCCTTCAGGCGAGGGCGCGGTCCGTTGCATGCGCCAGGCGCTGGCCACGGTTTCCACACCGGTCGACTACATCAACACCCATGGTACCTCGACGCCGGTGGGAGATTCCAAGGAAATGGGCGCGATCCGCGAGGTGTTCGGCTCAGAGATGCCGTATATCACCTCGACGAAGTCGCTGACCGGCCATTCGCTGGGCGCGGCTGGCGTGCAGGAATCCATCTATTCGATCCTGATGATGCAGGGCGGCTTCATCGGCGAAAGCGCCCATATCGAGACCCTCGACCCCGAATTCGAGGGCATGCCGATCGTGCGAAAGCGCATCGACGACGCCCGGATCGACACTGTCTTGTCCAATTCGTTCGGCTTCGGCGGCACCAACGCCACGCTCGTTTTCCAGCGCTATTCCGCATAAGGATTTGCCGGCCATGGACGGATTGATGAAGGGCAAGCGCGGGCTTGTCATGGGTGTCGCCAACGATCATTCGATCGCCTGGGGCATCGCCCGGAAATTATCCGAACATGGGGCGGAACTCGCCTTCACCTATCAGGGTGATGCCTTCGGACGCCGGGTCAGGCCGCTGGCCGACAAGCTCGGCGCCTCGCTGGTCGTGCCGTGCGACGTCGAGGACAGCGATTCTGTCGCGGCCACGTTCGAGACTCTGGGCAAGGAATGGGGCGGGCTGGATTTCGTCGTCCACGCCATTGGCTTTTCCGACAAGAACGAGCTGAAAGGCCTCTACGCCGACACCAGCCGGGACAATTTCGTCCGCACCATGGTGATCTCCTGCTACTCCTTCACCGAGGTCGCCCGCCATGCGGCCACCTTGATGAAGGACGGCGGATCGATGATCACGCTGACCTATGCGGGGTCGGTCCGCGTCATGCCGAACTACAATGTCATGGGCGTCGCCAAGGCAGGGCTTGAGGCGAGTGTCCGGTATCTTGCGAACGACTACGGTCCGCGCGCCATCAGGGTGAACGGCATATCGGCTGGACCGGTGCGCACGCTTGCCGGCGCCGGCATTTCCGATGCGCGCCACATGTTTTCCTACCAGCAGCGAAACTCGCCGCTGCGCCGCACGGCGACCATCGACGAGGTCGGCGGCTCGGCGCTTTATCTGTTGTCGGATCTGTCTTCCGGGGTTACCGGCGAAATCCACTATGTCGATTCCGGCTATCATATCGTTTCCATGCCGACGCTCGACGAATTGAAGCAGACCGACGGCGGACGAGACTAACGCCTTCCGGCCAAAGGTGCGCGACGGTTTTGAAATGGCGGACATTTGAAGACACGAAGCTTAAAGCGCGCCAACTGAATCGTTTCAGCGCCAGGCGCATTGATCCGCTCAAGAAATACTTTCGGTCCAATAAAATTGGATTCATTCGCGGAAACTCATTTTAAGGAGATATCCGCTAGAAAGCCCCGTACTCAGGGGAACTTTCAATGCTCGCCGTCAGCAACCCGAAGCGAACACCGGTGTTCCGACTGCTCACCATAGCGAGTTCGGGTCTCGGCAGTTTCGTCCTCGGGCTCTGGGGCCTGAAGCTCGGTCTCGGCGATGGTTTTGCCGGCATCTCCGCGGACTTGATGGTCCCGGTGATGGCCGCTCTTTGCGCACTGGCGGCGTCGGTCGCCGCGATGTCCTTCTTCGCCGGCGTCGATGAATCGGCGGATTTCGTCTTCACGGAAACCCATTTCGACAAGCTGACCGGCCTGGTGGCACGCCCGGCGATGGTCGGCAAGATTGCCGAGGCGGCATGCGCGACCAGCCGGACCGGCGAGCCGATGTTCCTCATCGATATCGACATCGACCGCTTCAAGCAGATCAATGACGCCATCGGCTACAGCCAGGGCGACGAGTTGATCCGCGCCTTCACCAAGCGCTTGAAGACGTGCGTGCCACCGCGCGCGCTGATCGGACGCATCGGCGCCGGTGAATTCGCGATCCTGCTGCCCGACAATCAAGTCTCAGGGTCCTTGGAAAGCACCATAGAGAGACTCATCGACGAGATGATGGAGCCCTATGATCTCGGTACGCACCTGCAATCGGTCAGCCTGTCGGTCGGCATCGTGGCGATGCCAAAGGACGGCGTCGATCCGGTCCTCATCCTGCGCCGCTCCAATCTGGCGCTGCAGAACGCGCGCGCCAGCGGCGTCGGCAACTGGTCGGTCTTCCATGCCGAAATGGGCAGGGTCGCCGACCATCGCCAATGGATCGAATCCGAACTGCACATAGCCTTCGAGCGTGGTGACTTCGACCTTCATTACCAGCCGCAGCTCGATCTCCCGACCGGCCGCATCGTCGGGTATGAAGCGCTTATCCGCTGGCGGCATCCGGAACGCGGCATGATCCCGCCGATGGAGTTCATTCCGATCGCCGAGGAAACCGGCATGATCGGCCCGATCGGCGAATGGGTGCTGCGCAAAGCCTGCAGCGACGCCCGGCATCTGCCCGACGATTGCTTCGTCGCCGTCAACATCTCGCCCGTGCAGTTCATGACCAAGGACTTCGTCGGCATCGTGCGCGACGCCATGACGAGCACCGGCATCAAGCCGTCGCGGCTGGAGCTGGAAGTGACCGAGACGGCGATGATGCAGGACCGCGACCGCGCCGCCGCCATCCTGAAGGAGCTTGCGGATATGGGCATCTCGGTCGCCGTCGACGATTTCGGTACCGGCTATTCCAATTTGAGCTACCTGATCGATTTCTCGTTCGGCAAGCTGAAGATCGACCGGTCCTTCGTCAGCCGCCTCGACACCGATTCCAGCTCGGGTGCGGTCGTCTCGACCATCGTCGGGCTGTCGCGCGCGCTCGGCGTCAGCATCATTGCCGAAGGTGTCGAGACCGAAAGCCAGGCGACGCTGCTCAGGGCGGCCGGCTGCGAGGTGGTGCAAGGCTATCTTTACGGCAGGCCGGCCCCCCTCAAGATCAGGGTCGGCGACGTGCATGTCACCGATGAGGTCCGACGCGTCGCCAATCTGCATTGAACGCGGTGCATTGTATCAACGACGAGCGACAAGCACCTTGAACATGCCATCGCGGGCGAGTTCGGCATGGCTCGAAAAGGCGGCCGCCAGGATCGGCTCATAGGGAAGCTGGCGGTTGGCGACCATGAACAGCCGCCCACCCGGCTTCAAGGCCTTGGCCGCCGCGCGGATCATGCCGGCGCCGATCTCCGGCTCGGCCGCCCGACTACGGTGAAAGGGCGGGTTCATGGCAATCGCGTCGTAGCGCTTCTCGACAGGTTCCTTCAGCAGATCGATCCAGAAGAAGTTTCTGGCGATCGACTGGGTGACCCCTGCCAGATTGAGCTTCGCGGCTTCGAGCGAGGCGAAATCGGCCTCATAGAGGTCGAGCGCCGAAATGCCCGGTGAGCGGACGGCGATCTCGGCAGCCAGATACCCCCAGCCGGCGCAGAAATCGGCAATGTTGCCACGCAGATCATTGGGCAGGTTCTCGACCAGCAATTTGGAGCCGGTATCGATCCGGGCGAAGGAAAACATGCCGGGCCCGGTGGGGAACCGGTTTTCAACCAGCAGAGCGGGATTGGCGGCGCGCAGTTCTTCCGCGGCGGCGAGGTCCGCGGGACGGCGTAACCAGAAGGCGATGCCGTGATATTTTGGCAGATGGCCCTCCAGCGGCACAAGTTCGCCGACGCGCTTGCGCAGGCTGGCAATGCCATCATCCTTGCCGCCGCCAACGACGACCAAGCCGCCCGGCGCCACACGCTCAAGCGCCTGCGCGAGGCGCACTTCGTTCAGACCCCGATGTCGCCCGGCCAGCACAAGTGCCATATCGAAGCCATCGCCTTCCACTTGCGCGGTGACGACGCAGCCAGACGCCTGCAGCGCGCTAAAATGCGGCCGAAAGCCCTGCACGAGGTGAAGCGTCGCCTCGAAGCCTTCAGGCAGGCGAAAACCCGGCTCAGCGCCGAGAAACAGCACGCGCTCGCCCTTTCCCGGCAAAGCAACAGCCTCGGCCTCGAAGGGATGGAAAAGCGTCTTCAACGGCTCGGCGGACATTGTTCGATCTCGACTTGTCTGGGCGATTTGAGAGTGAAAACCGGGGCTGAAATGAAAACGGGCGCGACATAAGCCGCGCCCGCTTCAATTCATGAACTCAAGACGTTCAGGCGGCGTTTTCTTCGCCTTCGGTCTTCTTGTCGCGGGCGAGTTCCTTGCCGGTGGCCTGGTCGACGACCTTCATCGACAGGCGGACCTTGCCGCGCTCGTCGAAGCCCATCAGCTTGACCCAGACCTTGTCGCCTTCCTTGACCACGTCCGAGGTCTTGGCGACCCGGTCGTTGGCAAGCTGCGAGATGTGGACGAGGCCGTCACGCGGACCGAAGAAGTTGACGAAAGCGCCGAAGTCGGCGGTCTTGACGACCGTGCCTTCGTAGATCTCGCCGACTTCCGGCTCAGCGACGATGGTGTGGATCCACTTCTTCGCCGCCTCGATCTCCTTGGCGTTGGACGAAGCGATCTTGACCGTGCCGTCGTCCTCGATGTTGATCTTGGCGCCGGTCTTTTCGACGATCTCGCGGATCACCTTGCCGCCCGAGCCGATCACGTCACGGATCTTGTCGGTCGGGATGTGCATCACTTCGATGCGCGGTGCGAACTCACCCAGTTCCGAACGCGCGCCGGTCAGAGCATGCGCCATTTCGCCGAGGATGTGCTGGCGGCCATCCTTGGCCTGGTCCAGCGCGATCTTCATGATCTCCTCGGTGATGCCTTCGATCTTGATATCCATCTGCAGCGAGGTGATGCCGTTCGCGGTGCCGGCGACCTTGAAGTCCATGTCGCCGAGGTGATCCTCATCACCAAGGATGTCGGACAGAACGGCGAAACGCTCGCCTTCCTTGATCAGGCCCATGGCGATACCGGCGACCGGCTTTGCCAGCGGCACGCCGGCATCCATCAGCGCCAGCGAGGTGCCGCAGACGGTGGCCATCGACGACGAACCGTTGGACTCGGTGATCTCCGAGACGACGCGCAGAGTGTAGGGGAACTGGTCGGCACTCGGCAGCATCGGGCGAATGGCGCGCCAGGCGAGCTTGCCATGGCCGATTTCGCGGCGGCCCGGCGAACCCATGCGGCCGGTCTCTCCGACGGAGTAGGGAGGGAAGTTGTAGTGAAGAAGGAACTTCTCCTTGTACATGCCGGTCAGCGAATCGACATACTGCTCGTCCTCGCCGGTGCCGAGCGTGGCAACGACCAGCGCCTGGGTCTCGCCGCGGGTGAACAGCGCCGAACCGTGGGTGCGTGGCAGGACGCCGACTTCAGAGACGATCTTGCGGACTGTCTTCAGGTCACGGCCATCGATGCGCGAACCGGTGTCGAGGATGTTCCAGCGCACGACCTTGGCCTGGAGTTCCTTGAATACCGAACCGATCTGCTCGGAGGTGTACTTGGCATCTTCGCCTTCGGCCGGGGCAAACGCTGCCTTGACCTTCGCCTTGACGGCATCGACGGCGGCGTAACGCTTCTGCTTGTCGACGTTCTTGTAGGCATTGCTGAGTTCGTCACCGACGATCTTCAGCATCTCGGCTTCAAGGGCGGAATAATCCGGCGCGGTGAAGTCGCGCGGCTCCTTGGCGGCGACTTCGGCCAGCTTGATGATGGCGTCGATGACCGGCTGGAAGCCCTTGTGGCCGAACATGACGGCGCCGAGCATCAGCTCTTCGCCCAATTCCTTGGCCTCGGACTCAACCATCAGCACGGCGTCGGTGGTGCCGGCGACGATCAGGTCGAGCTTCGATTCCTGCATCTCGTCGACATGCGGGTTGAGCACGTATTCGCCGTTGATATAGCCGACGCGGGCGCCGCCGATCGGGCCCATGAAGGGCACGCCCGAGAGCGTCAGGGCAGCCGAGGTGGCCACGATCGACAGGATGTCGGGATCGTTCTCGAGGTCATGCTGGACGACGGTGACGACGATCTGCGTGTCGTTCTTGTAGCCGGAGGCGAAGAGCGGGCGGATCGGGCGGTCGATGAGGCGGGAAACCAGCGTTTCCTTCTCGCTCGGACGGCCTTCACGCTTGAAATAGCCACCCGGGATCTTGCCGGCGGCGTAGGTCTTTTCCTGGTAGTTGACGGTCAGCGGGAAGAAATCGAGGCCGGGCTTCGGCTCCTTCATCGAAACAACGGTGGCGAGAACCTTGGTCTCGCCGTAGGTGGCGAGCACCGCGCCGTCAGCCTGGCGTGCGATCTTGCCGGTTTCGAGGATGAGCGGACGGCCGCCCCATTCGATTTCCACTTTGTGGTGATTGAACATGTCTTGTCCTTAATATGAGGAAAGGGCCGCGCCGTTTCACGGTGCGCGGATGCCCTTTCCCTGGCTTCCTTTCTCGGGCAGCCACGGGCAAGACAACGGGAAGCTCGGGTAATTTCGGCGCGGCGAGCGCGCGCGAGCGTCCTGCAATCCTGCCCCATGACCGTCCATGGGCGGTTTCGAGTGCCCTCTGCACGATCGAAACCGGGTCTGGCCAGTCGATGCGACTGGCAGAATGCGCGACCGGCGGGCTCTCCTTCGAAAGCCCGCCGGTCAATTCGTCAACGGCGCAGACCGAGCTTCTCGATCAACGTCTGGTAGCGCGCGTCGTCCTTGCGCTTGAGATAATCAAGCAGGCTGCGGCGCTGAGAGACGAGAGCAAGCAGACCACGGCGGGAATGGTTATCCTTCTTGTGGTCCTTGAAATGGTCGGTCAGGTTCTTGATGCGCTCGGAAAGGATGGCCACCTGGACTTCCGGAGACCCGGTATCGCCCTTGGCGGTTGCGAATTCACCCATCAATTCCTGTTTGCGCTCGGCAGTAATCGACATCGTGTTTTTCCTTATCTGTTTGAGGAAACGGGTCGCCCTCAGCCGGGATGTCGTCCAGCAGGGGCCGGTGCAAGCAAAGCGTCACAGCGCTATGCTGCGGCGCATATAGTGCAATTCCCCGGAAAACACCAGCCCAATTCACCAGCCGGCTTTTCAGGCCCAAAATGGCAGGTTTATCCTTGTCAAAGCCATTTCTTCCATTTGAAGAAGGCGATCAGCCCGAACGCGACAAGCGCCATGAACAGCAGCGACAAGGGATAGCCATAATAGGCCTTCAGTTCCGGCATGTTCCAGGGCGAAGACTCCGGGTCGAAATTCATGCCCCAGATGCCGACCAGGAAGGTGAGCGGCATGAAGATGACCGATACGATGGTGAGATAGCTGATGACGTCGTTGGTGCGCGCCTGGCTCAGCGACAGGTGCATCTCGATCAGGCCGGTCAGCATGTCGCGCTGGGTTTCGACCAGTTCGATCAGCCGCAGCGCATGGTCGAGCGTGTCGTTGAGGAAGATCTTGGTCTCGGCCTTCACGTAGGGCACGTCGTTGCGGATCAGCGTCGCCAGCGCATCGCGCATCGGCCAAAGCACGCCTTTCAGCACGTTGGCGTCGCGCCGCAATTCATGCAGTTGCCGCATCTGATGCTTGTGCGGCGAATGCAGCATCTCGTCCTCGATGCTGTCGACCGTGTCGCCGGCGGCCTCGATCGGCGGAAAGTAGCTGTCGACGATGGCGTCGATCAGCGCATAGGCGAGGTAATCGGCACCGCGGGCGCGCAGCCGGTTGGGCGCCGAACTTTCGATGCGCTTGCGCACCGGATCGAACGGATCGCCTTCCCGCTCCTGGAAGGTGACGACGAAGTTGCTGCCGAAGAAGACGGCGATCTGCTCATAGCGATGCGAGGTGACGTCGTCGATCATCCTGACGACGACGAAGGCATGGTCCTCGAAGAAGTCGACCTTCGGCCGCTGGCCGGTGTTGACGACGTCCTCCAGCGCCAGCGGATGCAGGCTGAAAATGCGGCCGATCTCCTCGATCAGCGGGATGTTGGCGAGGCCGGTGCAGTCGAGCCAGAGGACCGGCCATTTGTCGCAATGGGTGTTGAGGTCGTCGATGCTGGCATTTTCGATGGTCTTGAATTTTTCGGGCGAGATCAGCGTCAGCCTGAGTTCGCTGCGACGCGCCGAGGGGTCGGCGATCAGCGTGCCCGGCGACGCACCGACTGGCGGCCGCCGCGTCTTCACCGGCGCACGCGTCTTCACGGTCTCAGTCTTTGCCATATGCCCCTCGTGCGAGTCCTCGCCTTGACATTAGACGACAGGAGTCACCCGGCAAAGACCCGCTTGGGCTTGAACATGCCTTGCTCGATGGCACCGATGGCGACCAGCTTGCCGCGCGCCGTGGCGCAGGCTTCCTCGGCTTCCACCGGTGCATCGCGGCCGCGGATGATGACTGGGTTGCCAAGGCGGATCTTGGTCGCCGCATCGTCGCTGATGGCGATCTGCGGCAGGCAATCGAGGGCAGCCGATGTGTCGACCAGGAGCGCATCGATGGCATCGAAGTCGATTGGCACTTCCACCTTGTCGGCAGCCTCTGCCGTGTCGACGGCTACCGTAGCGTCGGCGATATCAGTCGCGTCCGCGTTTCCCTCCACCACGCCGAAACGGGCAGCTTCCAACTCGGCGATGGTAACGAAGTCCTCCGAGGTGAACGGTTCGACCTCGACCCGGCGCAATTCGCTGATATGGCCGAAACAGCCCATGTCGCGGCCCATGTCGCGGGCCAGCGAGCGCACATAGGTGCCCTTGCCGCATTCGACCTCGAAAACAGTGTGGTCGGCGCCATGCTCGACAACGTCCAGACGGCCGATCTCGATCTCTCGCGCGGGTATGTCGACCGTCGCACCGTCGCGGGCCAGATCATAGGCGCGCTCGCCGGCGATCTTGATGGCCGAGAATTGCGGCGGCGTCTGCATGATGACGCCGGTGTATTTCGGCAGCAGGGCGAGCACCTCGGCTTCCGACGGACGCAGATCGGACTCCTTCGTCACCGGACCTTCGAGGTCATCGGTGGAGCGCTCCTGCCCCCATGCGACGGTGAAGCGATAGATCTTGGCGCCGTCCTGCACGTAGGGAACGGTCTTGGTGGCCTCGCCAAGCGCGATCGGCAGCATGCCGGACGCCAGCGGGTCGAGCGTGCCGGCATGGCCGGCCTTTTCGGCCTGGAACAGCCATTTGATCTTGGAGACGGCTTCGGTCGAGCCCATGCCGACCGGCTTGTCCAGGATCAGCCAGCCCGAGATCGGCCGGCCCTTCTTCTTGCCGCGGCGCGCCACTATTCGGTGTCCTTGTTGTCGTCTTTGTCCTGGTCCGCGTTTTGCTGGTCCTCAGGACTCAGATCGCGCGCCACTTCCGGCGATTTCAAGAGGTCGTTGATCCTGGCGAAATTGTCGAAGGAGGTGTCGAGCTTGAAGCGAAACTCCGGCATGAATTTCATCTGCCGCAGCGCGCCGGAAACACGGCCACGGATGAATTTCGCATGCTTGTTCAGCGCCTCGACCACCGCATCGGTATCCTTGGCGCCGAGTGGCGAAACGAAAGCGGTAGCGACCTTCAAATCGGGCGACATGCGCACTTCCGAGACCGACACCACGGTGTTCTCGATCAGCGGATCGATGATCTCGCCGCGCTGCAGGGTTTCGGACAGCGCATGGCGCACCTGTTCGGCGACGCGCAGCATGCGCTGGGATGGGCTGGATGTGGTTGGACGGGGCATTTTTCTCTATCCTGAAGCGTGAGGCGCGGGATGGGACCGTGCCGCATGTCTCATATGGGTCGTTCTCAATAGACCTCGGGCGGCGGCCTTTCGGCCACCGCCCGGTATGGACAAGTCACTCGAACTCAGAGTGTCCGGGTCACCATCTCGACGCGGAAGCACTCGATGACGTCGCCGACGCGCATGTCTTCGTAGTTCTGGAAGGCCATGCCGCACTCCTGGCCGCCGGGGACTTCCGAAACTTCGTCCTTGAAGCGCTTCAGGGTCTTCAGCGTCCCTTCGTGGATGACGACGTTGTCACGGATCAGGCGCACACCCGCGCCACGCTCGACCTTGCCTTCGGTGACACGGCAGCCGGCGATCTTGCCGACCTTGGTGATGTCGAAGATCTCGAGGATCTGCGCGTTGCCGATGAAGGTCTCGCGACGCTCCGGCGACAGCAGGCCCGACAGAGCCGCCTTCACGTCATCCACGAGGTTGTAGATGATCGAGTAGTAGCGGATCTCGATGCCGGCCGCCGCTGCAGCGGCACGCGCCTGGACGTTGGCGCGGACGTTGAAGCCGATGATCGCGGCACCCGAAGTCTCCGCCAGCGACACGTCGCTTTCGGTGATGGCGCCGGCGCCGGCATGGACGATGCGCGCACGCACTTCGTCGGTGCCGAGCTTGTCGAGCGCGGCGTTGATCGCCTCGATCGAGCCCTGCACGTCGCCCTTGATGACCAGCGGAAATTCCTTCAGCCCGCTTGTCTGCAATTGCGACATCATCTGCTCGAGCGAACCGCGCTGGCCGGCATGCTTGGCAACCGCCTTCTCGCGCGCCAGGCGCTGGCGGTATTCGGTGATCTCGCGGGCACGGGCCTCGTTGTTGACCACGGCGAAGCGGTCGCCGGCCTGCGGTGTGCCCTGCAAGCCAAGCACTTCCACCGGCATCGCCGGCGGCGCTTCCTTGATCTGCACGCCACGATCGTTGACCAGCGCACGCACCCGGCCCCATTCGTTGCCGGCAACGAGGATGTCGCCCGGCATCAGCGTGCCGGTCTGCACCAGCACGGTGGCGACGGGGCCACGGCCCTTGTCGAGCTGGGCTTCAATGACAACGCCTTCGGCGGTACGATCCGGATTGGCCTTCAGGTCGAGAATTTCGGCCTGCAGCAGGATCGCCTCGAGCAGCTTGTCGAGATTGGTGCCCTTGGTCGCCGACACTTCGACGTCCAGAACTTCACCGCCCATGGATTCGACGAAAACCTCGTGGCGCAGCAGTTCGGAGCGCACTTTCTGCGGATCGGCATCATGCTTGTCGATCTTGTTGATCGCCACGATGATCGGAACGCCGGCCGCCTTGGCATGGCTGATCGATTCGATCGTCTGCGGCATGACGCTGTCGTCGGCGGCAACCACCAGGATGGCAATGTCGGTCGCCTGGGCGCCACGAGCACGCATCGCCGTGAAGGCGGCGTGGCCGGGCGTGTCGATGAAGGTGATCTTGTGACCGTTCTTCTCGACCTGGTAGGCGCCGATATGCTGGGTGATGCCGCCGGCTTCGCCGGAGACGACATTGGCGTTGCGGATCGCGTCGAGCAGCGAGGTCTTGCCATGATCGACGTGACCCATGATCGTCACGACCGGCGGACGCGAAACCAGGTCCTCGGCATTGTCGGCGATGTTGAACAGGCCTTCCTCGATGTCGGACTCGGCGACGCGGCGGACCGTGTGGCCGAATTCGGTAGCAACCAGCTCGGCCGTGTCGGCATCGATGACGTCGCCCGGCTTCAGGATCTGGCCCTGCTTCATGAAGAACTTGACCAGGTCGACCGCGCGCTCGGACATGCGTTGCGCCAGTTCCTGGATCGTAATGGTCTCTGGCAGGATCACTTCGCGCATGACTTTCTCGCGCGGCTCATTGTGCATCGCGCGCTTGAATTTTTCCTGGCGGCGACGCATCGACGACAGCGAACGGGCTCGCGCGTCTTCGTCGGACAATGCTGAATTCAGCGTCAGCTTGCCGCGGCGGCGGTCTTCCTCGGCCTTGGTCGGCTTGGCCGGACGCGCCACTTCGGGCGTGACCGGACGGCGCACCGGTGCGCCGGCACCAACACGCTTCGGCTTGGCCACTTCCTCGTCATCGACCGTTGCCAGTTCGGCAGCCAATGGCGCGCGTCGACGGGCCTCTTCCTCAGCCCGACGGCGGGATTCGGCCTCGGTCTGCAACCGCGCCTCTTCCTCGGCCTGGCGGCGTGCGGATTCATCGCGTTCGCGCTTGCGGCGCTCTTCGTCCTCTGCGCGACGCTTGGCATCCTCGGCGGCGCGCTGGCGGTCCTCGACCTCGCGAACCTTCGAGCCCTCGAGCGCCCTGCGGCGCGCTTCCATTTCACTGCGCGACAGTTCGTTCAGCACCATGCCGCTGCGTTCGACCGGGGCCGGCGGCGGTGGTGGCGCCTTCGGTGCTTCCGGCACGACGACGGGTGCGGCCACGACCGCCGGCTTCGGTGTGAAGACGGGGGCGGCAACAGGCTCCGGCTTGTCGCCGGGCATCGAGAACTTGCGCTTCTTGGTTTCGACGACGACCTGCTTGGTGCGGCCGTGCGAGAAGTTCTGGCGCACAGTGCCCTGTTCCATACCGGGGCGCTTCAGCGTCAAGGTCTTCTTCGGCGTCACACTCAGCGTATTGTCGTCACCCGATTTCGTATCGCTCATTCCATATCCTCTGCGGCATCATCTTCGTCAGCAACAGCCGCAAGCATTGCCAGATCGTCCGGGGAACCGCCCCGATACCGGTCGAGCGCAACCATGCGCTTCTGGACCGCCCTGCCCGCGTCTCCCGCGAGAACGGCAGCATGTATCACATTTGTACCCCCCAATGCCAAGCTCAACTCGACCTCGGAGAAAAGTTTGTAGGCAAGGATGGCGGGCCCGCCGAGATGGACTGTCGCCCGTCGCGCCTGGCTGATCTTGCGCACGCCGTCATCGGACGCCTCGGTCGCGTGGAGCACGAAAAGCGCCAATCCGCCGCGAACAGCACTTTCGACCTTGGTAGCACCAAGCGAAATTGCGCCTGCCTTACGGGCAAGACCAAGCATGCCCAGAGCGTGCCTGGAAAGCAGCCCGTCGATCATGCCGCCAAGATCGGGCGGCACGACCACCTGTGCCTTGAAGGCGCGGGCAAAGAGGTTCTTCGCCGCAGCCTTGTCGATATGTAGGCGGTCGGCGCTCACCCAGCAACCGCGGCCGGGCAGATTTCTCTTGATGTCGGGAACGACGGCCGAATCCGGGCCGACGACGAACCGGATCAGATCATCCGGTTCGGCTTGTTTGCGCGTAACGATGCAGGTGCGATCGTTCATCTCGTCCAGGGGCGGGTTCGGTGCGATGCGGTTTCACCTCACGCACCAACGGCTTCGTCAGCCGAGACTTCTTCGGCTGCAAGCTCGTCTTCGGTGATCCAGCCGGCCTTGAGGCGGGCGGCCAGAACCATCTGTTCAGCGTCCGCGCGGGTCACGCCATGATTGGCCAGCACGCCCGGATAGACCTTTGTCTCGCCGTCCTTGCGTTCCTTCCAGCCGGTCAGGTCGTCGGCGGCATAGCCGGCGAAATCCTCGATCGTCTTCACGCCGTCCTCGCCAAGCGTCACCATCATGGCGGTGGTGACGCCGGGGATTTCGCGCAACTCGTCCGAAACACCGAGCGCCTTGCGCTTGTCATCGTGCTCGGCCTCGATCTTCTCCAGATATTCGCGGGCGCGGGTCTGGATTTCCGAAGCGGTGTCCTCGTCGAAACCGTCGATCGAGGCGATCTCGCCGGAATCGACATACGCGACTTCCTCGACGCTGGTGAAGCCTTCGGAGGCCAGCACCTGGCCGACCATCTCGTCGACGTCGAGGGCTTCCATGAACAGCGACGAACGCTCGACGAATTCCTTCTGGCGACGCTCGGATTCTTCGGCCTCGGTGAGGATGTCGATATCCCAACCGGTCAGCTGCGAAGCCAGACGCACGTTCTGGCCGCGGCGGCCGATGGCCAGCGACAGCTGGTCGTCGGGAACCACGACTTCGATGCGCTCGGCATCCTCGTCGAGCACGACCTTGGCGACTTCCGCCGGCTGCAGCGCGTTGACGATGAAGGACGCCGCAGAAGGCGACCACGGAATGATGTCGATCTTCTCGCCCTGCAATTCGCCGACGACGGCCTGGACGCGGCTGCCGCGCATGCCGACGCAGGCGCCGACCGGATCGATCGAGCTGTCGCGCGAGATAACGGCGATTTTGGCGCGCGAACCCGGGTCGCGGGCGACCGATTTGATCTCGATGATGCCGTCATAGATTTCCGGCACTTCCATGGTGAACAGCTTGGCCATGAACTGCGGATGGGTACGCGACAGGAAGATCTGCGGGCCGCGCTGCTCGCGGCGCACATCGTAGACATAGGCGCGGACGCGGTCGCCATATTTGTAGTTTTCACGCGGGATCAGCTCATCGCGGCGGATGATCGCCTCGCCACGGCCGAGATCGACGATGACATTGCCATATTCGACGCGCTTGACGGTACCGTTGACGATCTCGCCGATGCGGTCCTTGTACTCGTCATACTGGCGGTCGCGTTCGGCCTCGCGGACCTTCTGCACGATGACCTGCTTGGCCGACTGGGCGGCGATGCGGCCGAAATCCATGGGCGGCAGCTGTTCGGCGATGAAGTCGCCGAGCTGGGCGTCGGGATTGCGCTCGCGAGCCGAGGAAATGGCGATCTGCGTGGCGTAGTCATCGACCTTCTCGACCACTTCCATCAGCCGCTGCAGCTTCATCTCACCGGTGTTCGGGTTGATGTCGGCGCGGATGTTGGTCTCCTGACCGTAACGCGAGCGCGCCGCCTTCTGGATCGCATCGGCCATGGCGGCGATGACGATCGACTTGTCGATCGACTTTTCACGCGCGACCGCGTCGGCGATCTGCAGCAATTCAAGTCTGTTGGCGCTTACAACCATCGTTTTTCTCCGGAGCCTGTTTGCCGGACCTTTGCGCCCGGCAGCTCATCATAGTTCCTGTTCGTGGTCTTCCGTGGCGTCCGCTTCCGCACCCGACTCGTCGTCGTCCGGTTCGCCGCGGCGTTTCTTGGCTTCCTTGCGCGCCCTGTTGTCCTTCGACAGGGCATCGCGGATGAGATCGTCTGTCAGGATCAAGCGCACATCGGCAATCGCATCATAGGGGACGCGCACCGTCGGCTCCTCGCCATAGGCTGCCTTGTCGCGCTCAATCAGCACATCGTCTTCGCCGGCTTCGGCGATCTTGCCCTTGAAGCGCTTGCGGTCGGCGACGACCATCGATGTTTCCATCTTCACCAGATGACCCGTCCAGGTCGTGAAATCCGATTTGCGGACCAGTGGCCGGTCGATGCCGGGCGACGAGACTTCGAGGTGATAGGCCTTTTCGATCGGATCATCGACGTCGAGCGCCGGCGACACCGCGCGGCTGACCTCTTCGCAATCCTCGACGGTCATGGTGCCGTCCTCGCGTTCGGCCATGATCTGCAGCGTCAGCCCGTTCTGGCCCGACAGATGCACCCGCACGAGGCGGAAGCCGATGCCGCGCAGAACCGGCTGGACGATCAGTGCGATGCGCGCATCGATGCCGCTTTCGCGGATGATGCGATCGTCGCCCTCGCTTGCCGTTGCAGTCATTGAAATCCTGTCGTTCTCTACGAAGTTATCGGCAGGTAATAAAAAAGAGCGGGACCGGGTGGACCCACTCTTCGTCATACCGACCAAGAATTTGAGGCTGATATAAACGATCGCGGCCTGTGTTTCAAGCCCGCTGTGCTGGTCGGGCAGCGCCGCCATCGAGGCGGCCCGCGCCAGCGTTGCATGGGACGCATGGCGCCTATGCGGCGATACCCATGGGATTGGCGCCGAAACGCACCTACCTATGTTGCGCTGCACAAATGTGACCGCGCGTCACACGTGCGCGAAAGGACATGATCATGAGCAATCGCAAGATATTTTCTGCAATAGGCGGCAGCGCCGTGGCCGCTTCGCGGGCCGTGGAAGCCGGTCGCAGGCCGCGCGCCGACGACCTGCGCAATCTCGGCGTCGAGCCTGCCGCCTTCGATCGCATCGGCCGCCGCTTCTAGCTTTGACGCAATTCCGGACGGAAAACCGTTTCACACTTTCCAGGAATTTCTCTAAGACCGCGAGCTTATTTCCGAATGAAGGTAAGATAGGCCGGCCGCCGGCCCTCACGAATGGCCTTGGCCTCGTAACGGGTGCCCGGCCAACCTTCATAGGAAAGGTGCCAGTCCGCCGCCTCGCAAGCCTGCCATGCGAACGCGCCATGCGCGCGGCAATGCAGCAGGGTCCAATTGACATAGGTGTCGATGTCGGACGCGAAGCGGAATTTTGAACCAGGCTTCAGCACACGCGCGAACCGCTCGAGATTGACCGGGCTGACGAAGCGCCGCTTCCAGTGTTTCTTCTTCGGCCAGGGGTCGGGATAGAGCAGATCGATGCCGTCGAGCGAGGCTTGCGGCAGCCAGTCGAGCAGCCTTGTGGCGTCGTCGTCATAGACCCGCAGATTGGCGAGTGGTTTCTCGCGCACCGCCATCATCATCTTGGCCATGCCGTTGACGAAGGGCTCGACGCCGATAAAGCCGATCGAAGGCGCCTCGATCGCACGATGCAGGAGATGCTCGCCACCGCCGAAGCCAATCTCAAGGCGAACCGCGCGGACATCCGTCTCAAACAGAGCGTGCAGATCAGCCGGCGGTTCAGCCGTCAGATCGAGCCGATATGTGCCAAAGCCGCTTTCCAGTGCGGCCGCCTGCTGCGGACGCATGGTTTTGCCGCGCCGGCGACCGAAAAAGGCTTCGGTCGCGCGGCTTGGTCTGTCCTTCGGATCCATGGTGGGACTTTGCGGCGCCGCTGTCAGGCGGCGACCGCGTCCTTGAGCGCCTTGGCGAGATCGGTCTTTTCCCAGGAGAAAGACCCATCACGGCCGGCCTTGCGGCCGAAATGGCCGTAGGACGACGTCTTGGCGTAGATCGGTTTGTTGAGATCGAGGTGACGGCGGATGCCCGACGGCGACAGATCCATCACCGTGCGCAGCGCGTCCTCGAGCTTTGCCTCGTCGACCTTGCCGGTACCGTGCAAGTCGACATAGACCGACAGCGGCTGAGCAACGCCGATGGCGTAGGAAAGCTGGATGGTGCAGCGGTCGGCGAGTTTCGCCGCCACGACGTTCTTGGCCAGGTAGCGCGCCGCATAGGCCGCCGAACGATCCACCTTGGTGGTGTCCTTGCCGGAGAAGGCACCGCCGCCATGGGGTGCGGCACCGCCATAGGTGTCGACGATGATCTTGCGGCCGGTCAGCCCGGCGTCGCCGTCCGGCCCGCCGATGACGAACTTGCCGGTCGGATTGATGTACCACATGCAGTTGTCGGCGATCTTCAGCTCGCCCAGCGCCTCCCGGATATAGGGTTCGACGACCTTGCGGACCTTCTTCGAATCCCAGCTCGCATCGAGATGCTGCGTGGACAGCACGATCTGCGTCGCCTCGGCGGCCTTGCCGTCGACATAGCGAACGGTGACCTGGCTCTTGGCATCCGGTCCGAGCCTGCCGGCTTCACCGCTGCCCTCGTGGCGGGCGGCTGCCAGCAATTCGAGGATCTTGTGGCTGTAGTAGATCGGCGCCGGCATCAGATCCGGCGTCTCGCGGCAGGCGTAGCCGAACATGATGCCCTGGTCGCCGGCACCCTCTTCGCCCTGACGGTCGGAGGCATTGTCGACGCCCTGGCCGATGTCAGGCGACTGGCCGTGCAGCAGAACCTCGATCTTCGCGGTTTTCCAGTGAAAGCCGGCCTGCTCGTAGCCGATCTCGCGGATCGCCTTGCGGGCGACCGACTTGAACTTGGCCGGATTGACGACCGAATGCCCGGCGGCATCCTTGAGAATATTGCCTGCCTTGTCCCTCTTGAGCAGCGTGTCGGGAACACGCACTTCGCCGGCGATGACGACACGGTTGGTGGTGGCCAGCGTCTCGCAGGCGACACGGACTTTCCACGGGTCCATGCCGGTCTTCTTGGCTTCGCGATACACCAGATCGACGATCTCGTCGGAAATCCGGTCACAGACTTTGTCGGGATGGCCCTCGGCAACGGATTCCGAGGTAAAGAAGTAGTTCTGCCGCGTCACGGGTGTCCCCTCTTGAAAAACGATCGGCAGGCTGCCGATTTTGGCGCGCCACGTGTTAGCGGGGCGAAGCGCCGCTCGTCAAGCGGTGCTTCGGCTCTGGCATGAATGTCGATGCAGTTATCTTGTGCCACCAGCGGCAAGACGCCGCCGGTGCTGGCGTGATTGAGGATCAGTCGGGATCGTCGGCGGAGAGGGACTTGACCAGGTCTATAATCCTGCGGCGCACCTTGGCATCAGCGATCTTGACAAAGGCCCGGTTGAGCTGAAGGCCTTCAGGGCTGCCGCAGAATTCGACAGCGAAAGCCATCGACGCGTCCTCGGCAAATCCACGGCCCGCCACGGGCTCCTGGCCGGGCGCATCCTCGAAAAAGAAGGCGACCGGCACGCCGAGTATGGACGCTATCGCCTGCAATCGGCTGGCGCCGACGCGGTTGGTGCCTTTTTCATATTTCTGAATCTGTTGAAATGTGATGCCGAGGTTTTCTCCCAGCTTTTCCTGGCTCATTCCCAGCATGTTGCGGCGAAGCCGGATGCGACTGCCAACATGGATGTCGATCGGATTCGGTTTCTTCTTGTTGTCTTCTGTCATTTTTTCCTCGCCGAATTTTTTCGGCTTTCTCTATTTTTTCTTGCCCAAACAAAGCCGGAGGCAACTGCCCCAACAGAACGATCCACCGGCTTCGAGAAATTTTCAGGCACTTACAGTATGAGTTTCTAATGTGTTGGCTGTCAATTCACCCGTAGCCTTTGCCTTACGTTCAACAGCGCTGCCCCAACGGCAAACAGCAACATGATCAGCATTCCGTTAATGCGCCGTTGGCCGGGAGATATGAGCGCCTGTCCGGAAATCGGTATGTGGGCATCGATGGCGCCGCGTGCGTCGATCGCAAGCGCATCGACGATGCGCCCGCGCGGATCGACGACGGCCGAGATGCCGTTGTTGGCAGCACGTACCAATGGCAATCCATTTTCCACCGCGCGGATCTGGGCCTGCCTGAAATGCTGATACGGACCCGGCGTGTCGCCGAACCACGCATCGTTGGTAACGTTCACAATAAGCTGCGCTGACGCAGCGTCAACTGCCACAAGATCGGGAAAGATCACCTCATAACAGATAAATGGCAGCGCACGGATGCCATCGGGCAGCGTGATGGCGTGCCGCTCATTGCCGGCCGCGAAACTCATCGGCCCGGCAACCAGTTGCTCGATGCCGAAACGCTGGAGCAGATCGGCGAAAGGCAGGTATTCGCCGAACGGCACCAGGTGAACCTTGTCGACGGCGTCAGCGATTTCACCCTTGTCGTCGATCGCCACCACGGAGTTGTAGTAACGGCTGTCGGCATTCGCGGCCGAACCGCCTTCCTCGCGAACGACGCCGGCAATCAGCATCTGGCCGGATCCGAGCATGTCTCCCAGCGCCGTCAATGCGTCCGGACGCTCGGTGAAGAGGAAAGGCACCGAGGTTTCGGGCCACAGGATCAGCTGCGGCTTTTGATGGCCTGGGTCCGGCGCCTTGGCCGAGAGCCCCATCAGGACCGCGAAGATGCGGTCGCGCACCGAGGCATCCCATTTTTCCGACAGGTCCACGGCCGGCTGAACGATGCGGACATCCAGGCTGCGTGAAGCTGGCGGTTCGGGAGCGCCAAGCCTGACATAGCCGAAGCCGACATGGGCGGCGGCGAGCATGACAAACAGTGCCGCGCCGAGGCGCAGGTGCCGACGTGCCGCCAGCAGTGCCGGCAGTGCGAAGACGAACACGGCGAGCGCGTTCATGCCGATCATGCCCGTCACCGAGACGCTCTGCATCAGCAGCGGCACGGGCATGGCCGCGTAGCCGACGGCATTCCAGGGAAAACCGGTGAACAGGAAATCGCGCAGCCATTCCGCCAGGCCGAAGCCGAAGGCAAGGGCGGCGATGCGGCCAATGTCGTTGCTCCACAGCAGCCGGGCAACGATTGCCGCAAAGCCGTAGAAAAAGGCGAGCATGAAAGGAATGCCGACCACGGCGAAGGGGAGCGCCCAGGCAAAGCTGTCGGCCTCGACCAGCAGCGCCGAACCGATCCACCAGAGGCCGGCGAGGAAATAGCCGAAACCGAACCACCAACCGACGGCAAAAGCCGGCCGTAGACGCCGGAACAGACTGCCGGAAGCTTCACCGGTGGCGCCGTCGAGCAGCCAGACCAGCAGCGGAAACGAGACGAAACAGGCGGCGAAGAAATCGTAAGGCGCCTGACCAAGCACCGCCAAGGCACCTGCGAGAAACGCCACGAGCGCACGCCGCCAACCCCAAAGCAGAATTATCCGGCCGGTGAGGCGCTCCATGCATACTTCCGAGTCGCGAATCAGGACACAAGATTTAACAGGCTGCGCTCCGCGCTCCAAACGGCGGATGGGCTGGCTGAGATGCACAGCTCCGGCCCTGCCCTACCAGTGCCAACCCTCGATTTGAACGCTCCCCAGCCGCTCGGCCTCCTCGCGCGGAACCGAACGGATGGTCTGCGTGAAGATCCAGACATGGCCCTCGGGGTCGCGGGCACGATACTGGCGCTCACCGTAGAACTGATCCGCCGGCTCCTGGATTATCCCGGCGTCGGTCGCCCGCGCCTGCTCGCAATGCGCATCCAGGCCGCCCTTCAGCCTGATATAGATCGACTGCGTGTTGCTGCCCGAGACCGAAGCCGGGCTGGCGACATAATCGCTCCATTCGGAATCGACGATGATGTAGCTGTCGCCGAACCGCATCTCTGCATGGATGAGTTTTCCCTCGGCATCGCTGACCACCATGCTGCGCTCGAAGCCGAAGGCGGCTTCCAGCCAATCCAGCGCGGCACGAGGGTCCTTGTAGAAGACACCAGACCCCAGACTTGGATGCTTGAACGGGTCGTCGACAGTCATCGGGCGAGCGTGACGCTCACGCCTGTTCGGTGCGCGCGGTGGCGCGCCGGCGGCGCTCACCCTTCTGGCTCTGCACGATGCGCACGCGCTTGACGCGGCGCGGATCAGCATCGAGGACGTGGAATTCGAAGCCGGGTATGGCCTGCACCACCTCGCCGCGGGCCGGAACACGGCCAAGCGTGTTGAAAATCATGCCGCCGATCGTGTCGACATATTCGCCATGTTCACCGGCGGCGAAATCCCCGCCGATCATCTTGGCCACGTCGTCGATCTCGGCCTTGCCGTCGACGATGAACACGCCGTCGCCGCTCTGGGTGATCATCGGCTCGTCGTCGTCATGCTCGTCCTCGATGTCGCCGACCACCATCTCGACGATGTCTTCCAGCGAGGCAAGACCGTCGGTGCCGCCATATTCATCGATGACCAGCGCCATTTGCGTGCGCGTCGTCTGCATGCGGCCCATCAGGTCGGAGGCAAGCATCGACGGCGGCACGAACAGCACCGGGCGGATCAGATTGAGGTCGCCAATGGTGCGTGCGAGGTCGACCTGGGCAAGATCGAGAACCGTGGCAGCGGGGGTTTTCCTGGTCGTGCGGCCCTTCTTGACGCGCGCGATCTTGGTGATGTGGGCCAGCACGTCACGGATATGGACCATGCCGCGCGGATCATCGAGCGTCTCGGAATAGACCGGCATGCGGGAATGGCCGGATTGTTCGAAAGTGCCCAGGAGATCGCCGAGCGTCGTCGTGATTTCGACCCCCTGAATGTCGGCGCGCGGTACCATGACGTCCTCGACGCGCACTTCGCGCAGCCGCAGGATGTTGTTGAGCATGGCGCGTTCGCCGGGCGAGAAGGCGCCGGCATCGCTCGTCGTCTCGGCAAGCGCGCCGGCAATTTCCTCACGCAGGCTGGTTCCGTTGCGTTGCCGAAACAGGCCCAGAACGCGGTCGAACAGGGAGGGACCGGCAGGCAACGTCTCGCTGGCAGCGCTGCCAGCACCGGCAACAGCAGAGGTACTGCTAGCGCCAGAGGTACTGTTAGCACCAGAGGTAACGGTACTCGGACTTGATCCCTCTTCCGACGTGTCGGAAGCCTTGGTCGCACTGCCGGCGTCGGGGCGGGCGGCAGTTTCTGGTTTGTCGTTCATCGTCGTCCGGTCAATTGATCAGATGTAGTTACGCGTAGGGGTCGGGAATGGCAAGCCTTGCAAGCGCCGCGCGTTCGACGGCTTCCATCGCCTCGGCTTCAGTGTCGGTCTCGTGATCGTAACCCAGCAGATGCAGCAGGCCGTGGATGACGAGATGGGTGATATGGTTCTCGACCGGCTTGTCTTCCAGTGCCGCTTCACGCGCGACCGTCTCGGCGGCGAGCACGATGTCGCCCAGCATCGGCGGCAACGGTCCGCCTTGCACAAACGGAAAAGCCGGGAAAGACAAGACATTGGTCGGCTTGTCCTTGCCGCGCCAGCCGGCGTTGAGAACCCGGACATGGGCGTCGTCGGTAAAAACGAGGCTGAGTTCGGAACGGCCCGCCACGCCGGTTTCGGCAAAAGCCGCCTTGACGGCGCGATCGACCAGCCGCGTCAGGCTTGCCTCGTCGGGCCAGTTGCCCGCCTCAACCGATATGTCGATGTCGACGGGAACATTCCCGTCGCCGGATGTTATGTCCTCAGGCATGAAGCCGCATCGTCAACATCAATTCTCGGCGCCGAGGCCGCGCGCCAGCTTGGCGTCCCGGTCGTAGGCCCTGACGATTTCCGCCACCAGTGGATGGCGGACCACATCGCCGTCGTTGAAGCGCACGGTGACCGCGCCCGCCACGCCGTCCAGCACCCGCAAGGCTTCGACCAGTCCCGATTTGGTGTTCGAAGGAAGGTCGATCTGGGTCGGATCGCCGGTGACGATCATGCGCGAATTTTCGCCCAGACGCGTCAGGAACATCTTCATCTGCATCGGCGTGGTGTTCTGCGCCTCGTCGAGGATGACGGCGGCATGCGCCAGCGTGCGGCCGCGCATGAAGGCGAGCGGCGCGATCTCGATCACTTCGGCGGCAATGGCGCGCTCGACCTTGTCGGCGGGCATCATGTCGTAGAGCGCGTCATAGAGCGGCCGCAGATAGGGATCGACCTTCTCCTTCATGTCGCCGGGCAGGAAGCCCAGCCGTTCGCCGGCCTCGACCGCAGGCCGCGAGAGAATGATGCGCTCGACCATGCCGCGCTCGAGCAGCATCGCCGCATGGGCCACCGCCAGATAGGTCTTGCCGGTGCCGGCCGGGCCGATGCCGAACACCAGTTCCGACCGTTCCAGCGCCCGCATATAGGCGTCCTGGTTGAGTGAACGGGCATAGATCGTCTTCTTGCGGGTGGCGATCTGGGCGGCGGAAACCTTGCCCTTGCGCTCCAGCGTCGGCAGGGTCAGCTGATCGTCGGCGGCGATCGCCATGCGCACGGCGCCGTCGACGTCGGACTGGCC
>NZ_RZTC01000008.1:100952-112537 GCF_004023165.1 Mesorhizobium sp. M7A.F.Ca.MR.176.00.0.0
GGACTGGCCGATATCGACGCCTTTCTGGAGAATGCCGTAGAGGTTGTCCAGGGCGCGGCGCGCCTGCTCGGCGGCCGACGCCGAACCCTTGATGGTCAGCTGGTTGCCGCGTGAGCGGATGTCGACGCCAAGCTTCTGCTCCAGCCTGGCGAGGTTTTCGTCGAACTGACCATAAAGGGCGCTGGCAAGCTTGTTGTTGTCGAAAGTCAGAACGATGTGCGCCATGTCAGAAGCCCCAGATGCCGGTACCGGGGGCAGGTTCTTCAGCTCTGCTGCGCTCAACCGTCTCTCCTCATCTGCCGAGACCCTCAGGCCAATTCGGCGAACAGGCTGTTGTAGCCCGTCTTCGTGATTCGCACCTGGATAATGTCACCGATTTCGCCGGCCTTTTCATCAACAATAACCGGCTGCAGCCAAGGCGAGCGGCCAACCTTCTGGCCGGCCTGACGGCCGGGCTTCTCGATCAGCGTGTCGATGGTGCTTCCGACGAGGCTCAAACCGAAATCCTGCTGCTGCTTCACAAGCAGAGCCTGCAGTCTCTGCAAGCGCTCGTCCTTGACGGTTTCCGGCACGTGATCGGACATTTCGGCGCCCGGCGTGCCGGGGCGCGGCGAATATTTGAACGAAAAGGCCGAGGCGTAATTCACCTGACGCACCAGCTCCATGGTCGCCTCGAAATCCGCCTCGGTCTCGCCGGGAAAGCCGACGATGAAGTCGCCGGAGAGCGCAATGTCAGGCCGCGCGGTACGGATACGGTCGAGCAGCGCCAGATAATCCCTCGCCGTGTGCCGGCGATTCATCGCCTTGAGGATGCGGTCGGAGCCGGATTGCACCGGTAGATGCAGATAGGGCATCAATGCCGGCAGATCGCGATGGGCCGCTATCAGTTCGTCATCCATGTCGCGCGGGTGGCTGGTGGTGTAGCGCAAACGCGCCAGCCCGGGGATTTCGGCCAGCCTGAACAGCAGGCGGCCAAGCCCCCACTCCTGACCGCTCCCGCCCTGGCCATGCCAGGCATTGACGTTCTGGCCGAGCAGCGTCACTTCGCGCACGCCGGCTTCGGCCAGGCGCTCAGCCTCCGCGACAATCTGCGCCACCGGCCGGGAGACCTCGGAGCCCCTTGTATAGGGCACAACGCAGAAGGTGCAGAACTTGTCGCAGCCTTCCTGCACGGTGAGGAAGGCGGTGACGCCGCGCTTGATGACCTCGGCCCGCTTGGGCTGCGGCAGGTGCTCGAACTTGTCTTCGATGGCGTAATCGGTCTCGACGATCTTTTCGCCGCCGCGCACCCGCGCCAGCACGTCCGGGAGCCGGTGATAGGTCTGCGGACCGATGACCAGGTCGACGGCCGGCGAACGGCGGATGATCTCGGCGCCTTCGGCCTGCGCCACGCAGCCGGCGACGCCGACCAGCATCTCACGGCCGGCCAGGGCACGCTCGGCTTTCATATCGCGGATACGGCCGAGCTCGGAATAGACCTTTTCGGCCGCCTTCTCCCTGATATGACAGGTGTTCAGCAGCACCAGGTCGGCCTCGCCAATGGCATCGGTCGCGGAATAGCCGTCGGCAGCCAGCGCATCGGCCATACGCTGTGAATCATAGACATTCATCTGGCAGCCATAGGTCTTGATGAAGACTTTTCTCGCTGCCGCGGGAAGCACCGCCGGCTGTCCAGCCGTAGTGCCGATGTCGTCGCTTTCTATCGTGTTCAAGTCCATAAGGCGGCTTCTAACGCCTTTCCGTGACAAAAAACAGACGATTCTCGGCCCGCGCCAGCAAGAGCGTGCCGGAGCTACCGGCTCGGCCGCGGGTCGGCAAGCGCCGCCTGCATCATCTCACGCACCTGGCTTTCCATCAGTTTCGACGTCTCCTTGCGGTTCGAACCCTTGGAAAAGGCGATTGCCTCGCCGAAATGCACCTCGACGTCGAGCGCGCCCTCCGCCAGCAGAACCTTGAGATGCGGCATCAAATCCTCATCGCCGATCCAGGCGGCAAGCGGGCGATGCCGGCGGCCGAGCGGCACGCCGTGCAGACGCGTATAGGCGATCGCCACCGGCTGGATGAACACCTGTTCCGCCGCGCCTTCGGAAATCGCCATCGAGGCGGCGCCGAACAGCGTGCTCTTGAACGGCAGGACCATATTGCCGTCGCCGGTCGAGCCCTCGGCAAACAGCACCATCGCATCGCCCTTGGCCATGCGGCTGGCAATCTCGCTTGCCTGGTCGCCCGACGAACGCTTGCGCTCGCGCTCGATGAAAACGGTGCGCTGCAGCTTCGACAGCATGCCGATCAGCGGCCAGCCTTCCATATCCGCCCTGGCGATGAACTTTACGTCGGCAAAAGAGCCGAGCACCATGATGTCGGTCCAGGAGATGTGATTGGACGCAACCAGCAGCGGGCGCTTGTCGGACAGCGCTCCCTTGACATGGATGCGCATGCCGAGCGCCCTGACGATCAGCCTGTGCCAGACCTTGAGGATGAAGGTTTCCGGCCACCAGCCAGTCTTCATCGACAAGATCTGTAGCGGCACGAGGACCAACGAACCGGCGACAACGAGGCCCAGCGCCAGGAAAATCCTGATTTTCTTGATCATCGCCCCATCCCGGCCGTCTCGCTAGCGAAGATCGCGGCGCATGACAAGCGCGCCGGTCGGTCCGTGTTCGGCCGATCTGTAGTAATTCGGCCGCTTGCCGACCTCGCGGAAGCCCAGCCGACGATAAAGCGCGATCGCCGCGACATTGGTCTCGTCGACCTCGAGGAACAGCGCTTCGGCGCGCTGCGCGTGCAGTTCGCGCAACACCGCGTCCATCAATTGCCAGCCCAGCCCCTGGCGACGATGCGATCGCGCCACCGCGACGGTCAGGATCTCGCCCTCGCCTGCCGCAAGCCTCGCCAGCACGAAGCCGACGGGCGGCTTGGAGCCCTGTCCGGTTTCGCGCGCGGCATAGCCGAACACGGTGTCCTGTTCGAGCAGGGCGGCGAATTCGCCATCGGTCCAGGGGCGGACAAAGTCCTCGCGATGCAGCAGCGAGACCGCCGGACTGTCGGCGATCCTCAGCGGCTCGAGCGCGTAGTCCCGGCGGCGTGGTTGGAGAAAAGGTATGCGCATTTATCTTTCTTGCCTTGATAGAATAAAGCCAGCCTGCGGCTTGGCGTCGGCGCCGCGCATATAGAGTGGTTTCGGCCGTTCGCCCGCGCCCTTGGCGGCAGCCAGGCGGGCGTAGGTGACAATGTCGGCGGTGGCTGTCCGAGGGCCGACATCAAATTCGCGCCCGGCCGATGCGCTGATGAGCGCTGCCGCGGTGCCGGCAAGCACCGGAGACGTTTCCTTCGCCATAGTCACCACGTCAGCCAGCGTGGCCGCGGCCGGACCGTAAGTCAAGACTAACCTTTCGTCGTAAAAGGCCGCGTGGATCTCTTCACGGCCGGCATCGAGCGCCGCCAGCACGGCGCGATCGGGAAATGCCGCTGCTGCTTCGGCGGCCAGCGCCTCCAGTGTCGTCACCCCTATCGCCGGTATCTTCAGCGCCAGCGCCAGGCCACGCGCGGTCGAGACGCCGACGCGCAGACCGGTGAAAGAACCGGGGCCGACAGAGACGGCGATGGCGCCAAGACCTGCATAGTCGGTTGCGCTTGCCTCCAGCGCTTCGGCGATGACCGCCATCAGTTGCTCGGCATGGCCCTTGCCGAGATCGAGCACCTGATGGCCAAGCTCCTGCTTCGCCGTCGCGTCATAGACGCAAGCGGCGCAGAGGTTGGCGGCACAGTCGATGGCAAGCAATTTCATGAGGCAACCGGTTCGAAAAACAATTCCCTGTGCCCGCCACGGCCCGCCACCGCAAGGGGATAGTGCATAATTCGTTAAGCGGCTTCGCTTGTAGCCTATGCGGCCTGTTCGATACGCAGCATGTGGTTGTCCCAGACATAGTCCGGTTCGGAGCGTGTCGCGCCGCTGCCCTCGATGATCTCGCCGGCGCCGGTGGTGGCCATGAAGCCGGTTCCATCGGGCGCCACGCCGCAGACCTCGACCAATGCGCTGTTCGCAACGACCCGGCCGCTGGCCGCATCGATCACGACGAGCGAGTTGCCTTCCGGCGAGGAAACGGCGACGGTTCCGGCAGCCCGATTGGCGGCTACCGAGCCTATGTAGTTGCGGAAGCCGGACAAAACGTCCTGCGGCATGTCCAGCAACTGCAGCTCCTTGCCGCGCGCGGCGCGACCGACCAGCAACGGTCGATCGGTGCCCGGCCCCCTGTACTGGCAGCCGAACCAGACGCTTCCGGACCGATCGGTGTCCATATGGCGGATCGACAGCTGATGCAGTGCGGCCGGCAATTCGTGCTTCTCGATAAGATCGCCGGTGACGCGGTCTATCAGCACATAGGACGGCTTCATGGTTGCAATGTTGAGCTCGGCGCGGCCGTAATCCGGATGGGTCTCGATGCCGCCATTGGCAACCGCGATCGTCCTGCCATCGCCCAGGAGCAGAAGCTCGTGCGGACCCATGCCATAGGTCGGGAATTCGCCGACACGGCTGAATTTGGCCCGCGCATCGTAGACGCCGACGACGCCGGCGGCGTTGTCGAAGTCGTTTTCGGTGGCATAGAGCAGCGCACCGTCGGCCGAGAACACGCCATGGCCGAAGAAATGCCGGCCGGCGATGCTGGCGATGGTCAGCGGCGCGTCACGGCCCGAGTGATCGAAAACCACGGCGAAGGTGCCGGGCTGACGCGCGAAGACCACCGAGCGTTTCGATATGGGATCGAAGGTGACATCGTGGCCGCGATCGGGCAGTTCGATCGCATGCAGGACCTTGCCGGCCTCGGACAGGACGGCAGCGCCAAAGCTGCCGTCGCGTTTGACGAAAGCCGTGGCGAAGACGGCGTCGGCCACAAGCGTGGTTGCCCAGGCCGAGGGCGTCATCGTCGCCATGAAGCCAACGCCTGCAGCTCTCAGGAAATCGCGGCGATCTATCAGAGGGGTTTTCAATTCAGTCCCCATCCAGCGAAGAGAAGCCTGCGGTCAGTCCGAATTCGGCGGTCAACCTCGTGCCGATCAAGGCCGACAGGCTGGAGGTGATCAGCGCGAAATGATCGAGCTTGTCACGAAGCGCCGGATCGGCAAGCGCCTTGTCGATTGGACCGCTGACCGCCTTGGCGGTGGCGACACCGTTGACCAGCTGGATGTGGATCGACTCGGCCATCCAGCGCGCATCGGCCGGCAGAGCATCGCCAAGTTTCGAGGCCTGGAACAGCGTATCGATGCCGGAGAGATTGCCGGCCAGTGACGCGGTGGTGTTTTGCGAGCGCCAATAGATTGCCTGTTTCGGCTTGTCCGCATCCGGCTTGCCGCCGAAAAACCCTTTCAGGCGCACGTCGCGGACCATTTCCAGTTCGTTGATGAAGACGCCGACCAGTTCCGTCACCGCTTCGTTGCCGTCGCGGTAGAGCGGGTTCTGCGCCCCCGGATTGGCCCAAAGCGCGGCAAAGCCGTCCGGCTTGTTCCAGGCGGCGCTGACCTCGCCGGCCATGGTTTCGATGTTGCCGGCAACGGCAGTGCCATAGGCGCAGCGGTAGGGATCATCCTTGCCGGCAAGTGCATCGGCGCCGTCGCCGTAAAGAACGAATTCGAGCGCGCCCAGCCCCTGCATGGCAACGCTCTTGCCGGCCAGTTGTGCCGGATCGGTCGCGGTCGGATCCTTGTCGGACAGCGCCGCCTGTACCTGTTTCAGGCCGATGCTCTTGCGATCCGGCCAGAACAGCATGCGCTCCAGCCGGTTGTTCTCCTTGATCGGTCCGAAGCCGATGATTTCGGCTAACGACCAGGCATAGACGGTGGCGGAGAATTCGGCGCGTGCGGCATCGAGTTTTCCTTGCGAGGGCGTGACGCACAGCTTGCGCATGGATCCGGTCAAGGCTTCCGCATGCTCGTGCAGGCCGGCATAGGCCGGGCGGACGAAGCCATCGATCGCGCGCTGGATGATATCGGAGGCTTTGACCGCCGCAGACGCAGGGGCAACGCCCAGCAATGCCAGCGCAAGAACGAGAAACAATGCAGAACGCTTGAACATCACAGTGACTCCAGGAATTTGAGCAGCGCATCACGCTCAGTCGCACTGGCGGCGGCAAAGCGGTCGCGCGCTTTCTGCGCCTCGCCGCCATGCCACAGGATCGCCTCGGTCAGGCTGCGCGCGCGCCCGTCATGCAGGAAGAAGGAATTGCCGTTGACCGTCCCGGTCAGGCCGATGCCCCACAGCGGCGGCGTGCGCCATTCATTGCCCGTCGCATCTCCCACAGCCTGGCCATCGGCCAGATCTGGCCCCATGTCGTGCAGCAGGAAGTCGGAATAAGGCCAGATCAACTGGAACGCCTGCGCCTTGTTGGGCGTATCGCGGCGCGTGACGAATTTCGGCGTGTGGCAGGCAATGCAGCCGATCTCGTAGAATGTTTTTTTGCCCGCGAGCACGTCGGGCCGGTCGAGGTCGCGGCGCGGCGGCACGGCCAGGTTCTGCGAATAGAAGGTGACGAGATCCATCACCGGCGGCGGCGCCTCGATCGGGCCAAGACGCTGCTGCACGCCGTTCGGCATGTCGAGGCATTTTGCCTCCGCAGCAGTGCAATCGCCCCAATGCTTCGGCTCTTCGGGCGTCGAGATGCCGATGTCGCCGGCAAAGGCGTCCGCCGCCTGCTGGCGGATCGACGCGGTCTGTGCCTTCCAGCCGAAACGGCCAAGCGTCAGTTTTCCGTTCAGGCTATCGCGCACGATGTTCGGCCTGCCGGAAATGCCGTCGCGGTCCCTGTCGTCCGGATCGGCGTGGGCGAGAATATCAGCCGGCGCGATCTGTTCGATCAGGCCCAAGCCGATCATCGGCGGGGTCAGGCGCGGCGACAGCGTGGTGCGTGGGTCAAGCGGCCCGTAGCCAAGGCCGTCAACCGAATAGCTCGGCTTGCGCAAGGAGATCACAGTGCGGTCCGTCAGCTCTACCTTACGTTCTTGGTAGTCGACATGCATCCTGCCTTCACCGGGCAGGCCGGGTACGGCGAGCTCCTGCAATTGCCTGCCGTAGACCGGGTCGGGGAAGTTGAGCACCTCGTGGTCGGCAAGCGCCGCCTTCTCTTCCGCGCTGCTGGCGTCACGGGCCAGCCGCAGGAACATCGACGTGGTGCCGACGTCGCCTTGCGGCGGGCGGCCGCGGCCATCCTTCAGATGGCAGTTCTGGCAGGCACGTTCGTTGAACAGCGGGCCGAGCCCGTCCGACGCCTGCGTCGAGGATGGCGACGAGACCCAGTTCTTGCGGAAAAGGGCATTGCCGAGTTTGAAGTCGCCCTCTTCCTCGAAGGTGATGTTGGCCGAGGATTGCGAGAAGGAATCGCGGCTGACGTCCTTCCGGGACGTGCCGGCGCCACCTTGCATCAGTTCGAACTGCTCTGGCCTGGAAAAATCCGCGGTCGGCCTCGTGACGGCGATGACGCGCGCCTGGTCCTTCGCATTGAGGTCGGTGCGCGTGGTGGCGAGCCCGGCAGGCTGAAGATCACCGGCCATCGCCGAGGAGGCAAGCGCCAACACGAGCACGACATAGCGCCGACGCGCCAATCCGGCCGGCGTCTTGCGAAGGAGCGGCGAGCCATTGGCCCGCCGCGAGCGGCGCACGAATTCTAGCAGGCGCCGCATTCCCGCATGCCCTTACTCCGCCTCGTCCGCCGATGCGGCGTTGAGCTGGCCGTATTTTTCCTCGCCGATCGAGGCAAGCAGGTCGAGCTGCGTCTCGAGAAAGTCGATGTGACCCTCCTCGTCGGCGAGCAATTCCTCGAACAGCTTCATCGTCACGTAGTCGCCGGCGTCGTTGCAGATTTCGCGCGACCGCTTGTAGGCGGTACGTGCGTCATATTCGCCGGCAAGATCGGATTCGAGCACTTCCTTGACGTTCTGCCCGATGCGCAGTGGCGCCACGGACTGCAGGTTCGGATGGCCTTCGAGGAAGATGATACGGGCGACGAGCTTGTCGGCATGGTGCATCTCCTCGATCGATTCCGCCCGCTCCTTCTTTGCCAGCTTGGCGTATCCCCAGTCCTCAAGCAGACGGAAATGCACCCAGTACTGATTGACGGCCCCAAGCTCCAGAAAAAGAGCCTCGTTAAGCCGCTCGATGATCTGCGGATCGCCTTTCATGAATTCTGCTCCCGTATTGGACGCGCAGGCCTCTGACGCGATCCAGGTGTGAAACGACATCCACGCCGCTCGCCTCCGAGCGGGCGTGGTAATTTTCGGTGACCCGAATGATCGTTTCCACCACATTTGGGAAGCAGCCGCAACAGCGACCGCGCTTTTGCATGGCATGATAGATCTTCGCCGGCACGATCAGCTGCCAGGGATCCTGGTCCAGCAGCGCGACGATCGTCTGCTCGATCTCCTTCTCGGTGATGATATTGCAATGACAAATCAGCATTGGCTTGCTCGGCTGGCTGACGGCGTCTCCCGCGCCGTGTGGCTTGATTTTCTAGCGGAGGCCGTTCCAGAGCCGGTTGTCCGGCTCCGGATCAGTCTCCTGTCTTTCGGCCCTTAATTGAACACCTTGTCCGGCGCGTCGAGGCTGTCGGACCCTTCGAAGGCGATGGTGCTGAGCTTCAGGGAGCCGACGGCGCGCTCAATCGACTTGGTCTGATCGACCAGCGCATCGATCGCCGCCTGCACGGTGGCGTTGCCCTCAACGTTGCCCTCGGCGATCTGCTGGTCATAGGCCTCGCCGGCCAGTGCACGCGCCTTGATCGCCTCCATCTTGGCGACGGTGAGATCGAGCTTGTCAGACAGTTCCTTGTCGATCGCCGGATCGGCCGCCTTCACCATATCGGCCACCGAGGGACCCGAAACGACGGTGCCGTCGAGACGCGTGTAGCTCGCACGATAGGCCGCGCGAATGCCGATGGCGTCGTAGAGATGCGAATTGTAGGTGTTGTCGGAGAAGCAATCGTGCTCCTCTTCCGGATCATGCAGCAGCAGGCCGAGCTTCATGCGCTCGCCGGCCAGTTCGCCGTAGGACAGCGAGCCCATGCCGGTGAAGATGGTCGAGATCGCCGTGTTCGGCTCGCCATCGACGAGAGCCTTGCGGGCGGCGCCGTCTTCCTTCCAGTTGCCGACCATCTCCTGAATATCCGAAACCAGAAGGTCGCTGGCCGATTTCAGATACTCGGCGCGGCGATCGCAATTGCCGCCGGTGCAGTTCTTGAGGTCGTAGTCGGTATAGGGGCGCTCGCCGGCACCCGGGCCGGTGCCATGCAGGTCCTGGCCCCAGAGCAGGAATTCGATGGCGTGGTAGCCGGTGGCGACATTGGCCTCGATGCCGCCGGCTCCCTGCAGTGTGCCGGAGAGGAACTCCGGCGAAAGCTTCGATGCATCGACCTTCTTGCCGTTGATCTCGATCTCCTTGTTGGCGATCACATTGGCCGTGTAGAGCGCGTTCGCGTCCGATTCGGTGCCGTAGCTCTTGGCAACGTAGTCGATCAAGCCTTCATCCAGCGGCCAGGAGTTCACCTTGCCTTCCCAGTCGTCGACGCTCTTGTTGCCGAAGCGGTAGACCTCGGTCTGCTGGTAGGGAACGCGCGATGCCTTCCAGGCGTCACGGGCAGCGTTGAGGGTTTCCACCGATGGCGCGGCGAGCAGCGCGTCGACCGCCTTGTCGAGCGCCTGCGCGGTGGTCAGCGAATCCTCGTATTTGGCGAGTGCGATGTCGGAATAGGTCTTGATGACCGCCTTTGCATCGGTTTCCGCCTTTGCCGGCAACACGAATACCGCCGCCGTCAGCAGGGCAGTGGCGCCGATCGCCGCAAGCCTGCTGCCATATCGTGCTGTCATAATCACTCTCCAGTTTCTCGGAAATTCTGTAAACGGCGCGCGCAACAACCGGCGCCAGGCCATCTGTGGGCCATTGGGCGCAAGAGATGCCGCGCCATCGCGCGGTTCGCGGAAGAAAGACACCAAATGCCTCCAATCGAAAGGGTTCAAGGCCCAGACATTAAAGGGATGCGCTGACGCGCGAGCCTCCATAAAGCTGCGACATCGGCGGATGTCAATGACAATCCGTAGGAAAAGTCAATTGAAACAACAGTTTAGAATTATTCTAAACTACGACTGTCAACTTTATGCATCTTCTGCACCGGTCTTGCCACTGAACTGTACGATTGACAGCCGCCATTCCGGGTGCGACCCGCAAAAGCTCTCTTGCGGCGGCACCAGACAATTGCCACTTGGCGAGACATCCTAGGATAGAAGTGGGATTGGAATGCGATGAAGAACGGTGTGGTCATTGTCGGCGCGGGTCATGCGGGCGTGCAAGCGGCCGCCAGTCTGCGCGAAGACGGCTATGACGGGCCGGTGATCCTCGTCGGGGATGAGGACGAACTTCCCTATCACAAGCCGCCGCTGTCGAAGACTTTCATCAAGGATGCCGAGGCCAAGCCGCAACCCTTGCGCGGCGAGGCCTTTTACACCGGCAGCGCCATCGATTACCGGCCTGGCGTCAGGATCGATCGGATCGATGCCGGACGCCGCAGTTTGGATATTGCCGGCGGTGGTGCGCTGGCCTTTGACCACCTGATCCTGGCGACAGGCTCGCGCCCGCGCACGCTGCCGCTGCCCGGTGCCGACCTGTCCGGTGTGCTGTCGCTGCGCTCGCTGGCCGATGCGCGGCTGATCCGCGACCTCAGCGCGCAAAGCGACGAAGTCGTCATCCTCGGCGGCGGTTTCATCGGGCTGGAGATCGCAGCCACGTTGAGGGCCGCCGGTCGCACGGTGACAGTGGTGGAGGCCGTGGACCGGCTGCTCGGCCGCGCCGTGGCGCCGGTCGTGGCGAGCCACGTCCGGCAACGGCTGGAGGCGACAGGCGTGCGCATCCTCACCGGCACCTCGATCGCCAGGCTCGATGGCGAAAACGGTCATGTCACGGCTGCCATCACCTCATCAGGCGAAAGGCTGCCGGCGCGCATGGTCATCGTCGGCATTGGTGCCGTGCCGAATGTCGAACTGGCGCAGGCGGCCGGCCTCAGCATCGCCAACGGCATTCGCGTCGATCATCAGATGCGCACGTCGATGCCGGAGATTCTCGCTATTGGCGATGCTGCCTCTTACCGTCACTGGCTCACCGGCGGCGACGTGCGGCTGGAATCGGTGCAGAATGCCACCGACCAGGCGCGGCTTGCCGCGCGCACGATATCGGGCCACACCGACGCCTATTCGGCGGTGCCATGGTTCTGGTCTGACATCGGCGACATGAAATTGCAGATGGTCGGCCTGACCGCCGGCGGCGACAGCCATGTCGTGCTGGGCGACCTGCCCGACAACAAATTCTCGATCTACCACTATGCCGGCGACCGGCTGCTCGGTATCGAATCGGTCAACCGTCCCGGCGACCACATGCTTGGCCGCAAGATGCTCGGCGCCGGCTTCTCGCCGACGCCGGAAACGGTGGCCATGGGTCCCGAAGGGCTCAAGGCGGCGCTGGCCGCGTTTCAGCAGGATGAGCCCGCCAGGGCTGCGGGCTAGCCCCCGCTTACCCTCCCCCTTGTGGGGAGGGTCGCTGCGAAGCAGCGGGG
>NZ_RZTC01000091.1:0-15559 GCF_004023165.1 Mesorhizobium sp. M7A.F.Ca.MR.176.00.0.0
GTCTCGGCTTCGCCGAGCCACCTCTCCCCCGATCGACGGGGTAGAGGAAAGGCGCCAAGCTTTTGCCGTTAACGCTCGTCCAGCAACGCTCCTTTCCTTTCCCTCCGGAGGGGGGAAAGGTGGCGCTGCGAAGCAGCGACGGATTGGGGGAACCACGTGGTAATCAGGCATCGGGCAGATCAGAAGGTATGTGCATAGCGTAGACGTCCATCGGGGAGATCTGCATCGTCAATGTTCTCGCCAACCTCTTCCCGTCGCCGTCACAAAGACCTTCGGTCCCAGAAGATCGACAAAAGATTCGAACCTTTTTCCTGGCTGCGACGACAGATGATCAAGAGGCGGATGGATCGCCTCGGTCAATGAAGCAAGGAGATCGTCATGTTCAAGAACACACTCGTTTCCGGCCTTATCGCCACCGCCGTCGCCGCAGCCACGCTGGCCGGCACCGTGCAGCCTTCGGCCGCTCACAGCCATCACCACAATCACGGCCTCGGCATCGGCATTGCGGCCGGCGTCGGCGGCTTTGTCCTCGGCAGCCTGCTCGCCCAGCCGCGCACCGTCTATGTCGACGAAGGCGGCGGCTCGTGGCATGTCCGCCGCTGCTACGATCGTTACGCCAGCTACGACGCGGACTCCGATACCTATCTCGGCCGCGACGGATACCGCCACTATTGCCGTCTTTAGAGGGGAGGACCGTTTCAGCAACAGAGGGGCCCATGCGAGCCCCTCTTCTGCTGTCTGGATGGTAGCGGTGCGTGCTCCACCGGCCGATACAGCGCAGAAAGGATTGGCCTGAGCGGCAGACCGGGCGGTGTACAGAGATTTGCCGAGCGTCTATTCTGACCGCGAAACGCGGGGAGAGACCTTTGGACGAGCAGGACCCCAGAGAAGACCTGGTCGAAACGGTTTTCCGCAACGGCACCGTCACCGCCGTCGGCATCCTGCTGGCGTTTTCGCTGGGCTTCATCACGCATTGGGCCGCCAACCCGATCCCGTGGCAGACCTACCATCTTGTCGCCGTCCTGCCGATCCTGGCCGGCATTGCCTTGCAGATGCGGGCCCTCTCGCTGCTGCTCGACACGAAATGCCTGCAGCGGCGCATCTATGAACGTGCCAACCGCATCTTCATGGCCGGCCTGATATTCACCGCCTGCGGCGTCGGCATGGCCATCCTTCTCGATTTCTTTGACATCGCCACCAGGAGCGCGCTGCCCGGGACGGGCTGATCAGCCGGCTCGCACGCCGCCGATCATCCTGGTCACCTCGGCGGCGGCATCGCGCACCAGCGGGCCGATCTCGGCCAACCGCTCCGGCGTCACCCGCACCGTTGGTCCCGACACCGAAACGCCGCCGATCGGCTCGCCGAATTCATTGAAGATGGCGGCTGCCACGCAACGCATGCCGGGGTGCCGCTCCTCGTCGTCGACCGACCAGCCGCGCAGCTTGATCCGCGCCAGATCGTGGGCAAGCGCCGAAATGTCTGAAAGTGTCCTGTCCGTGAAGCGCTGCAGGCCTGCCTTGCGCAGGATGGTTCCGACGCGCTCCGGCTCGAGATGCGCCAGCACCGCCTTGCCGATGCCGGACGCATGGAAGGGACTGCGTGTGCCCGGACGGAAGAAGGCGCGGATCGCCTGGTGCGTCTCGACCTGGCTGACGAAGACCACGCAATCGTCCTCGGCGACGCCGAGATTGGCGGTCTCGCCGGTTCTTTCCATCAGCTCTTGCATGGCGACACGCGCGCGGTCGACCAGCTTGCGGCGGCGCAGGAAGGCCGCGCCCATGCGGTAGGTCTCGACGCCGATCGACCACAGTTGGTCTGATGTGTCGAATTCGACCATGCCGTGGTTTTGCAGCGTCGTCAGCATGCGATAGGCGGTGGAGGCGGCAAGGCCGCTCTGCGCCGAGATCTCGCTCAGCGACAGGCCGCTGCCTTCCGCGACAATGGCCAGGATGCGCAGTGCCCGGTCGAGCGACTGCACCGAACTGACCTCCGATGGCCCGTTGAAAGCGCGCGGCCGGCCGCGCTGGCGTTTTTCGGTCGTTTCCATGCCGCCATTCTCGGTCGTTTCTCAAAATGCGCAATGAAAAAGTTTTTCACTATGATCGCTACCCGAGTTCTTGGAAAACGGAAAACCAAATAAAATCAGAAGTCTGGTGCTGTTTTCTAAAAATGAAAAAATATTCTGAAAAAATTGAAAAATATCCGGCGTGCTGACATCCTTGGCCAATCCAACAATGACAAACCCCGTGGAGGGCTGGAAATGGCCAGGATGCGCGCTGTCGATGCCGCGGTTCTCGTTCTCGAAAAGGAAGGCATTTCCTGCGCTTTCGGCGTGCCGGGCGCGGCGATCAATCCATTCTATTCGGCGCTGAAGGCCAAGGGAACGGTCCGCCACGTGCTAGCCCGTCACGTCGAGGGCGCCTCGCACATGGCGGAAGGTTTTACCCGCGCCAAGGCAGGCAATATCGGCCTGTGCATCGGCACTTCGGGTCCGGCCGGCACCGACATGATCACCGGGCTCTATTCGGCCGCCGCGGATTCCATCCCGATCCTGTGCATCACCGGGCAGGCGCCACGGGCGCGGCTGAACAAGGAGGATTTCCAGGCCGTCGACATATCAGCCATTGCGGCACCCGTCGCCAAATGGGCGGTCACCGTCATGGAGCCCTATCTCGTCCCCATGGCGCTGCAGAAGGCATTTCATCTGATGCGCTCGTCACGTCCCGGCCCGGTGCTGATCGACCTGCCGGTCGACGTGCAACTCGCCGAAATCGAATTCGACATCGATGCCTATGAACCGCTGACGCCGTTCAAGCCGGCCATGACGCGCGCCCAGGCCGAAAAGGCGTTGACGATGCTCAATTCGGCCAAAAAGCCGCTGATCGTCGCCGGCGGCGGCATCATCAACGCCGATGCGTCCGATCTGCTGATCGAATTCGCCGAGATTTCAGGCGTGCCGGTCATCCCGACCTTGATGGGCTGGGGCGCCATCCCCGACGACCACCGGCTGATGGCCGGCATGTGCGGGCTGCAGACCTCGCACCGCTATGGCAATGCGACGATGCTGGAAGCCGACTTCGTCTTCGGCATCGGCAACCGCTGGGCCAACCGCCACACCGGCTCCGTCGATGTCTACACCAAGGGCAAAAAGTTCATTCATGTCGACATCGAGCCGACGCAGATCGGCCGTGTCTTCGCGCCGGATCTCGGCGTCGTTTCGGATGCCGGTGCCGCACTGAAGATGCTGCTCGACGTCGCCACCGAATGGAAGACGGCAGGCAGACTGCGCGACTGGTCCGGCTGGGCGAAGGAATGCCAGGCCCGCAAGAAGACGATGAAGCGCAAGACGCATTTCGACCAGGTGCCGCTGAAGCCGCAGCGTGTCTATGAGGAGATGAACAAGGCGTTCGGCCGCGACGTCACCTATGTCACCACGATCGGCCTGTCGCAGATCGCCGGTGCGCAGTTCCTGCATGTCTACAAGCCGCGCAACTGGATCAATTGCGGCCAGGCCGGCCCGCTTGGCTGGACCTTGCCGGCAGCCCTTGGCGTGCGCGCCGCCGATCCCGACCGGACCATCGTGGCGCTGTCGGGCGACTATGACTTCCAGTTCATGATCGAGGAACTGGCGGTCGGCGCACAGCACAAATTGCCCTATCTGCATGTCGTCGTGAACAACGCCTATCTCGGCCTGATCCGCCAGGCGCAGCGCGGCTTTTCGATGGACTTCGAGGTCGACCTTGCCTTCGAGAACATCAACCGGGCAGGCGATCCCGAGGCAGGCTATGGCGTCGACCACGTTGCCGTCGCCGAAGCGATGGGCTGCAAGGCGGTCAGGGTGCGCAAGCCGGAAGAGTTTGCCGCTGCCTTCAAGGAGGCGCAGCGGCTGATGAAGGAGCACCGGGTGCCGGTCGTGCTCGAATTCATCCTCGAACGCGTCACCAACATCTCGATGGGCATCGAGATCGACAAGATCACCGAATTCGAGGAGCTTGCCGAAAGCCACGAGGATGCGCCGACGGCGATCGTGATGTTGGATTAGGAGAAAAAGAATGCCGCGTTTTTCAGCCAATCTGTCGATGCTCTTTGGCGAGCATGAGTTCCTCGACCGTTTCGATGCCGCCGCCCGCGCCGGCTTCAAGGGCGTCGAATATATCGGACCCTATGACCATGCGCCCGATGTCGTCGCCGCCCGGTTGAAGAAGAACGGCCTGACCCAGGTGCTGTTCAACCTGCCGGCCGGCGACTGGGGCAAGGGCGAGCGTGGCATTGCGGTGCTGCCGGACCGCGTGCCGGAATTCCGCCAGGGCATCGCCAAGGCGATCGCCTACGCGCAGGCGCTCGGCTGCCAGCAGGTCAATTGCCTGGCCGGCATCGCGCCGGCCGCCGCCGACCGCAAGGTGCTGGAGGATGTCTTTGCCGAAAACCTCGCCTTCGCGGCGGAAAAGCTGGAGCAGGCCGGCATCAGGCTGCTGATCGAGCCGATCAACACGCGCGATATTCCGGGCTTCTTCCTCAACTATTCCGATCAAGCCCTGGCGCTGATCGATCGTGTCGGCTCAAAAAACCTGTTCCTGCAATACGACATCTATCACATGCAGATCATGGAGGGGGATCTCGCCCGTACCATCGAGGCTAACCTCGGCCGCATCGCGCATATCCAGCTTGCGGACAATCCCGGCCGTCATGAGCCGGGGACGGGCGAGATCAATTTTCCCTTCCTGTACGAGCATATCGACCGCATCGGTTATGCCGGCTGGGTCGGGGCTGAGTACAAGCCGAAGGCCGGGACGGAGGCTGGGTTAGGGTGGTTTCGGGAGTTGAGCGGGCAGGGCAGTGCTGCGGCGTAAGCCAACGCCGCGCCCCCTCATCCGGCCCTTCGGGCCACCTTCTCCCCGGTGGGGAGAAGAGACAGGCATCAACGTCGGCATTCTCTTCTCCCCTCGGGGAGAAGGTGGTCGCGCAGCGGCCGGATGAGGGGGCGTTTCACACAAGCATCTGGAGAACCACAATGGAAACCATCGGCTTCATCGGCCTCGGCATCATGGGCGCGCCGATGGCAGGGCATCTCTTGGACGCGGGCTACAAGGTCATCACCAGCGACCATCGCTCCAAGCCGCCGGCCGATCTCGTCGCCAAGGGGCTGAAGACCGTCACCGGCCACGCCGCCGTGGCCAAGGCTGCCGACATCATCATCCTGATGGTGCCCGACACGCCGCAGGTGGCCGATGTGCTGTTCGGCGAGAGCGGCGTCGCGTCCGGCCTGGCCAGGGGCAAGCTGGTCATCGACATGAGCTCGATCTCGCCGATCGAGACCAAAATGTTCGCAAAGAAGATCAACGATCTCGGCTGCGACTATCTCGATGCACCGGTCTCGGGCGGCGAGGTCGGCGCCAAGGCGGCGTCGCTGACCATCATGGTCGGCGGCGAGGAAACCCCGTTCGAGCGCGCCAAGCCCGTGTTCGAGAAGATGGGCAAGAACATCACCCTGGTCGGGCCGAACGGAGTCGGCCAGACCACCAAGGTGGCCAACCAGATCGTCGTCGCGCTGACTATTGAAGCCGTCGCCGAAGCGCTTGTTTTTGCATCGAAAGCTGGCGCCGATCCGGCCAAGGTCAGGCAGGCGCTGATGGGCGGGCTGGCGGCTTCGCGCATTCTGGAAGTGCATGGCGAGCGCATGGTCAAGCGCACCTTCGCGCCTGGTTTCCGCATCGAACTGCACCAGAAGGATCTGAACCTCGCGCTGGAGGGCGCGAAGGCGCTCGGCGTTTCCTTGCCCAACACCTCGACGACTCAACAGCTGTTCAATTCCTGCGCGGCCAATGGCGGCGCCAAGGAAGATCATTCGGCGCTGGTCAGGGCGCTGGAGCGGATGGCGGGGCATGAGGTGGGGTAGGAGGAGCGAGTAGCGAGTAGCGAATAGCGAATAGGGATTGCAGCCACGGATAGTCGGGATTCGACTTTCGCTACTCGCTACTCGCTACTCGCTACTCGCTACTCGCTACTCGCTACTCGCTAAAAACTTCCGCGCCACGTAAAGGCTGATCGCCGCGGCATTCGACACGTTGAGCGAATGGATGGCGCCGGGCATGTCGAGCCGCGCCAGCGTCGTCACCGTCTCGCGGGTCTTCTGGCGCAGGCCCTTGCCTTCGGCGCCCAGCACCAGGGCGATCTTTTCTCCGGCAAAGCTCTTTTCGAGTTCGGCCGGCGCGTCCGAATCAAGCCCGATGGTGCGAAAGCCGGCCTCGTGCAGCTGGCCGAGCGCGTCGGCGAGGTTCTTCACCTCGATCTGGTCGATGTGCTCCAGCGCGCCGGAGGCGGATTTCGCCAGCACGCCCGATTCCTGCGGGCTGTGGCGGGCTGTGGTGATCAGCGCGCCAGCGCCGAAGGCCACCGCCGAGCGCAGGATGGCGCCGACATTGTGCGGGTCGGTGATCTGGTCGAGCACCAGCACCAGCTTCGCGTCACCAAGCGCATCGAGCCGCTTGGCTTTAAGCGGCTCGGCCTCGATCAGCACACCCTGATGCACGGCATCCGACCCGGTGATCTTGTCGATGTCCCTGGGTTCGACCAGTTCGGTCTTGAAGGGCAGGGCGGCGAGATCGGCGATTTCGAGGCGCTCGGCCGCATTGCGCGTCACCAGCATCTTCCTGATCTTGCGGCGCGGATTGTCGAGTGCGGCACGCACCGTGTGCAGGCCGTAGAGCCGCACCAGGCCATCCGCGGCATTTTCGCCCGGCGGAACCGGCTGTCGAGCCCGGAATGCCGGCGCGCCGCCGCTTTTCTCGTCGCGATAGGCGCGGCGCAGCTTGGCGTAATGGGTGTCTTTGGGGGTGTTGGTTTTGTCGCTCATGGCTGGCTTCTATAGCGGTGTCCTCCGGCCAAGGATATGGCCTGTCACTACAGCCGGCGAACAGAAACGAAAAACCATGGTTGCGCGGTTGACACCCAATGGGCTTGCCGCCATAAGGCGCTGCGCTGGTTTCGGAGAACACATAACTCGGGTCCGGATCGGCGTGAATGCCTCGTTGCATGGCTCCGGCGGCAGACTGGAGAGGTGCCCGAGTGGTTAAAGGGGACGGACTGTAAATCCGTTAGCTTAGCTTACGTTGGTTCGAATCCAACCCTCTCCACCACTGCCGGCCCGGAAGCCCTGAAACGTAACAAGAATCGGACCGAAAAGTGCATGGCGCTTTTCGGATGAATCCGGTACTTCAGGAACGGCGCGGGTATAGCTCAGTGGTAGAGCAGCAGCCTTCCAAGCTGAATATGCGGGTTCGATTCCCGCTACCCGCTCCAGACACTCATCCCATCCGGCAAATCGAAACACTGCGCACGAGGCGCAGCGCTCCAATTGTGGTGGCTGCGCCGCGTCAGCTGTTGAACGCGGTGGCGACCTGGTGCTGCTGCGGCACCTGGCCGTTCGGCGTCAGTCTGTCGACGATGCCGGGCAAGGCGGTGGACAGTTGTTTGAGCAGTTCCTGCTCGTCCAGCCCGGTCCGTTGCGCGATCTCGCGAATGATCTGCGGTCCGATCGCGGCGCCAAGATCGTTGGCGTTGATCGGCTGGTTCTGCCCGGTGCCGACCCAGGAGTCGGCGGCATTGCCGTGGCCGGCATTTCTGAGCTTGTCGAGCAGGCCGCCCAATCCGCCAGCCAGGCCATCATCGGCGGATGTGGTTTCCGTCGGGACGGGGGCGGTCGGAGCGGGCGCGGGAGACTGCTCTGGCTCTTCGGCATTTCTGCCGCTCAGCATCTTGCCGACCAGCAATGCGCCGAGCGCGATCATCAGGGGTTTGGTGATGTTGCCGCCGGGAACGGCATTGTCAAAAAGTCCCATCGTGGATCCTCCATAGCGAACAAGGCCCGACCCCTCCTCGACAATGAAGCATTCGGGCGGAATTTCAAGCTGGCTTGAGGTTTTGACAATCCTATGAAAATGTTCGGCTGGCGAGGGGATGGAGAGGAAAAAATGGGTATCATCAGCTGGATCATTCTCGGCGTGGTCGCCGGCTTCATCGGCAGCAAGATCGTCAACAAGACCGGCCAGGGTGTCGTCATGGATATCGTACTGGGCATCGTCGGCGCCATTGTCGGCGGTCTGATATTCAGTGCCTTCGGCGCGTCAGGCGTCACCGGCCTCAACATCTACAGCCTGATCGTTGCCGTCATCGGCGCGGTGGTCGTTCTGTGGGCTTACCATCAGTTCAGCGCAAGGCGGACGCTTTAGGCGCCTGCGGATCATCTGAGGTTTCGAGTTTCTGAAGGCGAGACCGGCTTGAGGCCGGTATGCTCAGAGTGGCTTGCCTATGGCATCGGGGCGGCGAAAAGCAGCAATGAAACGAGGCTAGGCGACGACGGCCAGCCGGCGCTGACGCTGATCCAGCGAGACGATGGTCAGCCCGCTGCCGACGACCAGCAGAATGCCGCAAATGGCCAGCGCGTTGGGGAACTGCCCGAACACCAGCAGGCCGGAAATGACCGCCCAGACGGTGAAGCAATAGTAGAACGGCGCCACGGCGCTGGTCGGTCCGATGCGATAGGCCATGAAGATGAAGAAATGGCCGAAGATCAGGAAAAATCCAGCACCGGCCATCAGCAGCAGGTGATGTGCCCCGGGCATGACCCAGCGCTCTGAAACCAGATGCGCGGCGCCGGCGCCGATCAGCACCACCACGACGGCGGAAATCGCCACGATCATCCCCGGCACCTCGGCCGCGACCCGCCGGCCGGCAAGGTCGCGCGCCGCCGCAAATGTGGCATTGCCGAGCGCCAGCAAGGCGTAGACCGAAATGCCTTGCATGGTCGGCTGCGCCACCATCAGCGCTCCGACGAAGCCGAGCCCGATCAGCGCCATGCGCCGGCCGCCGATCCGCTCGCCAAACAGGATCGAGGAGCCGACCAGCATCAAGAGCGGCGTGATCTGGCCGAGCGCGGTGGAATCGGCGATCTGCATGTTGGCGAGTGCGACCACATAGCAAAGGATCGCCGCCAGCTCGAGCATGTTCCGGCTCAGGACGCGCTTGTCGAAGATCCGCGGGATCTGCTTGCCGTAGCCCAGCGCGAACAACAGCGGGAAGCCCCAGAGTGCTGCCGCGGCACCCCGCAGAAACAGCACTTCGTAAGACGGCAGGCCAGCCGTCGCGAGCTTCATCATCGTGTCGTTGACGAGATACGACCCCGTCGAGACGATCATGAACAGCGGGCCGCGGATAGAGGCAGGGATGAAATGCATCCGGACACAAGATCAGAGGCGGGTGGCGGCGGCAATGGTCCATGGCCTGGCCATGATTCAGACAGGGCCGGGCAAGCACGCCAGCGCTTTCGCCGCCTCGATCGGTCGGCCCGCTACCCCTTCATTTTGCCCAGAGCCTTCCTATATCAGCGTCATATCCCCGCAATCGGATCGATGGTTCGGACTGAGTGAGACGGCACCCGGCCAAAAGACGCTTGTGTTTTTTGGCCTTTGTCGCTAATCGCCCCGCATTCGACTGAACTGAAGGTCTTCGACCGAACTGAAGATCCGGGCCGTCCAAGGAAAGAGACAATGGCAAAAGGTAAATTCGAGCGTAACAAGCCTCACGTGAACATCGGCACGATTGGCCACGTCGACCATGGCAAGACGTCGCTGACGGCGGCGATCACCAAGTATTTTGGCGAATACAAGCGCTACGACCAGATCGACGCCGCCCCTGAAGAAAAGGCGCGCGGCATCACGATCTCGACGGCGCATGTCGAATACGAGACGGCTGCCCGCCACTACGCTCACGTCGACTGCCCCGGCCACGCCGACTATGTGAAGAACATGATCACCGGTGCCGCGCAGATGGACGGCGCGATCCTGGTCGTGTCGGCCGCAGACGGCCCGATGCCGCAGACCCGCGAGCACATCCTGCTGGCCCGTCAGGTCGGCGTGCCGTCGATCGTGGTGTTCCTCAACAAGGTCGACCAGGTCGACGACGCCGAGCTGCTCGAACTGGTCGAGCTCGAGGTTCGCGAGCTTCTGACCAAGAACGAATTCCCCGGCGACGACATTCCGATCGTCAAGGGTTCGGCTCTGGCTGCCCTGGAAGACAGCGACAAGAAGATCGGTGAAGACGCGATCCGCGAGCTGATGGCTGCGGTCGATGCCTACATCCCGACGCCGGTTCGTCCGCTCGACAAGCCGTTCCTGATGCCGATCGAAGACGTGTTCTCGATCTCGGGCCGCGGCACGGTCGTGACCGGCCGCGTCGAGCGCGGCGTGGTCAAGGTCGGCGAGGAGCTGGAGATCATCGGCATCCGTCCGACGACCAAGACGACCTGCACGGGCGTGGAAATGTTCCGCAAGCTGCTCGATCAGGGCCAGGCCGGCGACAACATCGGCGCGCTGCTGCGCGGCGTTGATCGTGAAGGTGTCGAGCGCGGCCAGGTTCTGGCCAAGCCGGGCACGGTGAAGCCGCACAAGAAGTTCGTGGCCGAAGCCTACATCCTGACCAAGGACGAAGGTGGCCGTCACACGCCGTTCTTCACCAACTACCGTCCGCAGTTCTACTTCCGCACGACCGACGTGACCGGCATCGTGTCGCTGCCGGAAGGCACCGAGATGGTGATGCCGGGCGACAACATCACGGTCGATGTCGAGCTGATCGTGCCGATCGCCATGGAAGAGAAGCTGCGCTTCGCTATCCGTGAAGGCGGCCGCACCGTCGGTGCCGGCATCGTCGTCACCATCAAGGAATAATCGAGCCCGGCATTCGCCGGATCGACAAGGAAAGGGCGGTCTTCGGGCCGCCCTTTTCTTTTGCGGGGCTATCGGTTGCGGCCCAGTCGGCCGAACCCTGTTGCAAGGCTCCGGGCCTCGACTAGTATAGGTTGCATCGAGGGGCTTTTTTCAAATGGTTCCAAGGCGGTTTTTCCATCGTCGGGCATTGTGGCCGCTGGCTCTGACCTGGCTGCTGGCATTGCTTGCCGCAGGCCCCGCAGGCCCCGCAGGCCCCGCAGCCTTTGCGGCGGATGCGGCGCCGGATCTTGGGCCGACGATGCGGTTCGGCATCGTTCGCAGCAACGCACCGGGGTGCGAGCCGATCTGCCCGGAATGGATCTCGGCCGAGGGCTCGATAGAAGCCGGTACGCCGGCACTCTTCAAACGCATGCTGAAGACGCTTGGTGGGCGGAAACTGCCTGTTGTCGTCGATTCTCCCGGCGGCAATGTCGAAGCGGCGCTGACGCTTGGCCGGCTGATCCGCAAGAACAAGTTCGATATCGCCATCGGCAAGACGGTGTTTTCCAGCTGCCAGCCCGGTGCGAAGGGGTGCCAGGACCGTGACGCCCGCTACTTCGGCGATGTCATCGACTATGGCGCCATGTGCAATTCCGCCTGTCCTCTGATGTTTGCCGGCGGTATCAGGCGGGTGGCCGGCGAATGGGCCTATCTCGGCGTCCATCAGATCACCACGACCTACATCCGCACGAAATTGCAATACCGTACCACCTATCGCGTCGTGGGGGGCAAGAAGAAGATCCTCAACACAAAGATCGTCAGCCGCAAGAATGCCGGCAGCTACAAGACCTACGAGATGAGCAAGTCCGTGGAGAAAAAGCTGGCAGCCTACCTGAAGCAGATGGGCATCGAACAAAGCATGCTCGAAACGATGAAGGGCACCCCGGCCAGCGAAATCCACCAGATCGCCCTCGACGACATGCTGGCGATGAAGCTGGTCACCAGCACGGACGCTGTAGGCCTGCTGACAGCGGCAAGCCTGTGCGAACCCGGCCGCCTGGCCGCGAATTGCCGGGAGGTGCCGGGGAACAAGCCTGATGGCCTGACGGCGACCGCGGCCACGCCGCCACCGATCGAACCCGAGGCGGCGCGGCGCGATGAAGACATGCGCTTCGTCGTCGTTCGCGGCACCAATCCGCTCTGCAATCCAGACTGCCCGGAATGGATATCGGCGGAAGGCGCGATCACCGCCCAGACCCCGCAGAAGCTGCGCCAATTGCTCGCCATGCTCGGCAAACGGCAACTGCCTGTCGTGGTCAGCTCAAGGGGAGGCGACCTGTTCAGCGCCCTGGCGGTTGGACGGCTTATCCATGAAAAGAAGCTCGACGTCGCCGTTGGTCGCACCGATTTCGTCGGCTGTGACCCTGGAGCGTGGAATTGCCTGGCCAAGGATGGCGCGTATGCCGGGCTGAGCATCGATGCGGGCGTGGAGTGCGATTCGGCCTGCGCGCTGATGCTTGCCGGCGGCATCAGGCGGTTTGTCGGTCCCCAGGCGCGGCTTAGCCTTTACCCGATGGGGCAAAAGCAGATGGTCAAGGCCTATCTCGAGGAGATGGCGATCGGTCCCGCCCTGTTCGCGGCGATCGAGCGGCGCTCGGTCGAGCGCCGGCTGGAACCCGGCATGATGCTGAAGGTCGGCCTGACGACGAGCCTGCAATCGGTCGACGCGCTGACCGGTGCCACCATTTGCGAGGCAGTGCCACGACCCGAGAATTGCCGGATCCGGCCTTCCGCCAATGCCGAGGCTGACGCGCCCGCCAAATTGTAGTGCGCGGCGAAGCCGGAACTGGCCATCGAGGCAGGTTGAGACACTTCCGATTGCTCCGCTATCGTCGCCGCTGGCGGCGCCATGCAGGTGGAGGATCGAGAATGAGCCAGGATATCCCGACACTCTACGAATGGGCCGGCGGCAGCGAGGCCCTGAACCGGCTGACCCAGACTTTCTACGACAAGGTGGCGCAGGATCCGATCGTCGGGCCGGTGTTCAAGACCATGTCGCCGGATCATCCCGCCCATGTCGCGGCCTTCATCGGCGAGGTTTTCGGCGGACCGAAGACCTACAGCGAGCAGTTCGGCGGCCACCGCGAGATGGTCATGCACCATCTGGGCAAGCATCTAAGCGAGGAGCAGCGCCGCCGCTGGATCAGCCTTCTGGCCGATGCAGCCGACGCGTCGGCCTGCCTGACGATCCGGAATTCCGTGCGGCCTTCATGAGCTATGTCGAATGGGGATCGCGTCTGGCCAAGATGAACTCCAATCTCGGCGAGACATGCGATCCGCAGACGGAACCGATGCCGGCCTGGGGCTGGGGCGTGCCGGGCGGCCCCTATAAGCCACCGGGTACGAAGTAGCTTCGGCGGCTATGTCGTTGCCGAACGACCCTCGTTGTCAGCCATCCCGATTTCTGGCGCAGGGATTAAGGCGCGTTTGCTTGCAAACCGCTCTTTACAGAGCGTGCGGAAGCTTTTAGGAAGCGCCTTCTGCGCCGACATGCGCACGATACGGGCATAGCTCAGTTGGTAGAGCGGCGGTCTCCAAAACCGCAGGTCGTAGGTTCGAGCCCTGCTGCCCGTGCCATTTCTTGGAATGGCATTCAACGCAATGTTTCGCCATTTCGAAATGGCGTTTCAAAGCGATATTTCCATGCTCTGGCCTTTGAAAATCGGCGACCCGCTTGCCATATAGGGTCGATTGGGGCATAAGAGCGCCATAGCCGGGACGGAACGACTGGATGGTTCCGAGGCGGCGTTTGGTCATAAAGCGGAGACTTGCCACTTGCGTGGATCAAGAATCGGTTTTATGTAGACGAAACAGACACGCGACGCGTGGAGCTGGGAAACCGGCTTTACGCGTCTGATTTGCATGGGCGAAATGATTGCGCTGATTCGGCGCGAGATTGGGCTCAAGCGGCACGTCCCGGCCAGCGGGATCATCCAGGAGACCCGGCCAACGGGTCTTGAAGACAGAGCGGCATATGGCTTCGAAAACCACAAATCCTTTCGTCTTTCTCCAGCAGGTTCGCGCGGAGACCGCCAAGGTGACTTGGCCGTCGCGACGCGAAACGATGATCTCGACGGTGATGGTTCTGGCCTTCGCAGTGATCGCGATGATCTTTTTCTTCACCGCCGATCAGCTCATGGGCCTTGCGGTCGAACAGATTCTGGGCATCGGACGCTAAGTCCGGCGATTACGGAGAAGTCTTGAAATGACCGCGCGCTGGTACATCGTCCACGCTTATTCGAACTTTGAAAAGAAGGTCGCCGAGGATATCGAGAACAAGGCCAAGCAGAAGGGCCTGTCCGCCGACATCCACCAGATCGTGGTTCCGACCGAGAAGGTTGTCGAAGTTCGCCGCGGTCGCAAGGTCGATGCCGAGCGGAAGTTCTTCCCGGGCTATGTGCTGCTGAAGGCCAATTTGACCGATGCGGTGTTCTCGCTGGTCAAGAACACACCGAAGGTCACCGGCTTCCTGGGCGACTCCAAGCCGGTGCCGATCACCGAGGCGGAAGCGCAGCGCATCCTGAACCAGGTGCAGGAAGGCGTCGAGCGGCCCAAGCCCTCGGTCACGTTCGAGATCGGCGAAGCGATCCGCGTTTCGGATGGTCCGTTCGCGTCGTTCAACGGTTTCGTCCAGGAAGTGGACGAAGAGCGGGCACGGCTCAAGGTGGAAGTTTCGATCTTCGGGCGCGCCGTGCCTGTCGATCTGGAATTCGGGCAGGTCGAAAAGGGCTGATCCGAAATCCCTGACGCCGGTTTGGCGATCAGGGGAGGCGGCGCGGAAGCGCGCGGCCTGAGACGGTGGGAGGCGAGTGCGGCTTTAGCCGGCTGCGCGAACCGCACCACCAGACTGCAACCGCCGGCATGACCGGCATAGACAAAGGCAGGAAAAGAGATGGCTAAGAAAATTGCAGGCCAGCTCAAGCTCCAGGTGAAAGCGGGATCGGCGACGCCGTCTCCCCCGATCGGCCCGGCGCTTGGTCAGCGTGGCATCAACATCATGGAATTCTGCAAGGCGTTCAACGCGCAGACCCAGGAAATGGAAAAGGGATCGCCGGTTCCGGTCGTCATCACCTACTATCAGGACAAGTCCTTCACCTTCGTCATGAAGACGGCGCCGGTGAGCTATTTCCTGAAGAAGGCGGCGAACCTGACGTCCGGTTCCAAGGAGCCGGGCAAGGTCAAGGCCGGTACGGTTTCGCGCGACAAGGTCCGCGAGATTGCCACCGCGAAGATGAAAGACCTGAACGCAAACGACGTCGAAGCGGCCATGCGCATGGTCGAGGGCTCCGCCCGCTCGATGGGTCTGGAAGTGGTGGGCTAAGATCATGGCAAAGATTGCAAAGCGCGTATCGAAGACCCGCGAAGGCATCGATCCCAACAAGGCTTATGCCCTGGGCGATGCGCTGAAGCTGCTCAAGGACCGTTCCTCGGTGAAGTTCGATGAGACCATCGAAGTCGCCATGAACCTCGGCGTCGACCCGCGCCATGCCGACCAGATGGTCCGCGGCGTGGTCAACCTGCCGAACGGCACCGGCCGCTCGGTGCGTGTCGCCGTGTTCGCCCGTGGCGACAAGGCCGACGAAGCGCGCGCCGCCGGCGCCGACATCGTCGGTGCCGAGGATCTGGTCGACATCGTCCAGAAGGGCACGATCGATTTTGATCGCTGCATCGCCACGCCGGACATGATGCCGCTCGTCGGTCGTCTGGGCAAAGTGCTCGGCCCGCGCGGCATGATGCCGAACCCGAAGGTCGGCACCGTCACCACCGACGTTGCCGCCGCCGTCAAGGCATCCAAGGG
>NZ_RZTC01000091.1:15569-25964 GCF_004023165.1 Mesorhizobium sp. M7A.F.Ca.MR.176.00.0.0
ATCCAAGGGCGGCGCCGTCGAGTTCCGTGTCGAGAAGGCTGGCATCGTCCATGCCGGCGTCGGCAAGGTCTCGTTCGACGTCAAGGCCCTGGAAGAGAACATCCGCGCCTTCGCCGATGCGGTGACCAAGGCAAAGCCGACTGGCGCCAAGGGCAACTACGTCAAGAAGGTGTCGGTCACCTCGACGATGGGCCCGGGCCTCAAGCTCGACGTCGCGACGCTCAACGCGTCCTGATAAGTTTTGATCGAGATCGGCCGGTAAACGGCTGATCTGCAAAGAATTCCGGGCCTCCGACCTAGTTGGCGGCCCGGTACCGGAAGCCGAGAGGTTTCCGGACATCCTGTCCGAGATTGCAGGCGGCCCAGAAGCCTTAATTCGATTTGGGCCTGCATGAGACGGGTGAAGACCGGACAACGGAGCGATTGCTCCAATGAAAGGTTCGAACCGTGTTTGCCTTTTGTCTGCGCATCGCCGGCTTGACCGTCGATGTGGCGAAAGGGGGCAGGATCCTCGAGCGTCGTTCGGGAGATCCGTTACTGGATGGCCCGGCCGACAAAAGGCAACCCGACGCCTGTCCTCGTCAATGGGATGTTCCCGTTAACAGGATTGGGGTCAACTGGAGATAGGCAGTGGACAGAGCGGAAAAACGCGAACTCGTCACGGGCCTGAACGGTGCGTTCTCGAACGCAGGTTCAGTGGTCGTGGCCCACTACGCCGGTATCACCGTCGCGCAAATGAACGACCTTCGGTCGAAAATGCGCGCCGCCGGTGGCACCGTCAAAGTCGCGAAGAACCGTCTCGCCAAAATCGCTCTTCAGGGCACGGACTCCGCATCGATCATCGAGCTGTTCAAGGGACAGACGCTGATTGCTTATTCGGAGGATCCGATTGCGGCGCCGAAGGTCGCGTCCGATTTCGCCAAGGGAAATGACAAGCTCGTCATTCTCGGCGGCGCAATGGGCACCACCTCGCTCAACGCCGACGGTGTGAAGGCACTCGCCACACTTCCGTCGCTCGATGAGCTGCGCGCCAGGCTGGTTGGCATGATCGCCACGCCGGCAACCCGGATCGCCCAGATCGTCAATGCGCCAGCGGCTTCGGTCGCGCGCGTCATCGGCGCTTACGCCCGGAAGGACGAGGCGGCATGAGGCCGTTCCTCGCTATCACAAACACACGTTCGAACCTTATGAAGGAATACAACAATGGCTGATCTCGCAAAGATCGTAGACGACCTTTCGAAGCTGACCGTCCTCGAGGCGGCCGAGCTGTCGAAGCTTCTGGAAGAAAAGTGGGGCGTTTCCGCCGCTGCTCCGGTGGCTGTTGCCGCCGCTGGCGGTGGTGCGGCCGCAGCTGCTCCGGTCGAGGAAAAGACGGAATTCGACGTCGTCCTCACCGAGGCAGGCGCTCAGAAGATCAACGTCATCAAGGAAGTCCGCGCCATCACCGGTCTTGGCCTCAAGGAAGCCAAGGATCTGGTCGAAGCGGCTCCGAAGCCGGTCAAGGAAGCCGTTTCCAAGGCCGACGCTGACAAGTTCAAGGCCCAGCTGGAAGCAGCCGGCGCCAAGGTCGAACTGAAGTAAGCGTAAAAGCGGCGGGCGGCCTCGCGCCGTCCGCCACTCCCTTCGCTGGAAGGGAGCACGTGTAGCGCGAGACGTACGAGAACCTCTTTCCTGAGGGCCGCAAACCGGCCCTCAGGAAACGGGTTTTCTCCCGTTCTAGCCGGCCGCCGACAGGCGCCGGGAAAACAGACAGAGGGTTGCCGCCAAGGTAGCCCAGCATGCAAGGCGAGCCGCGGCGAGGCTCGTCCCGAGTTTAGAGCTAAGGAGCGACGATGGCCCAGACCCAGACTTTCAATGGCCGCAGACGCGTACGCAAGTTCTTCGGAAAGATCCCGGAAGTTGCGGAGATGCCGAACCTGATCGAGGTTCAGAAGGCATCCTATGACCAGTTCCTGATGGTGGCGGAGCCCAAGGGTGGGCGTCCGGACGAGGGACTGCAGGCCGTTTTCAAGTCGGTCTTCCCGATCTCCGATTTTTCCGGCTCCTCGATGTTGGAGTTCGTGAAGTATGAGTTCGAAGGACCGAAATTCGACGTTGACGAATGCCGTCAGCGCGACCTCACCTATGCCGCGCCGCTCAAGGTGACGCTGCGCCTCATCGTGTTCGATATCGACGAGGATACCGGCGCCAAGTCCATCAAGGACATCAAGGAGCAGGACGTCTACATGGGCGACATGCCGCTCATGACCCTGAACGGCACCTTCATCGTCAACGGCACCGAGCGCGTCATCGTTTCGCAGATGCACCGTTCGCCGGGCGTCTTCTTCGACCATGACAAGGGCAAGTCGCACTCGTCGGGCAAGCTTCTGTTTGCCGCGCGCGTCATTCCCTATCGCGGTTCGTGGCTCGACATCGAGTTCGATTCCAAGGACGTCGTGCACGCCCGCATCGATCGCCGCCGCAAGATTCCGGTGACGTCGCTGCTGATGGCGCTTGGCATGGACGGCGAAGAGATCCTGTCGACCTTCTACAACAAGATCACCTACAAGCGCGCCGGCGACCATTGGCGCATTCCGTTCAACGTCGAGCGTTTCCGCGGCCTCAAGGCTGTCGGCGACCTGGTCGATGCCGATACCGGCGAAGTCGTCGTCGAAGCCGGCAAGAAGATCACCGCGCGTCAGGCAAGGGCGCTTGGCGAAAAGGGTCTCAAGGCGATCAAGGCGACCGACGAGGATCTGCTCGGCAACTATCTGGCCGAGGACATCGTCAACTACGCCACCGGCGAGATATTCCTCGAGGCCGGCGACGAGATCGACGAGAAGACGCTGAAGGTTCTGCTCGGCACCGGCGAAGACGAGATCAAGGTTCTCGACATCGACCACGTCAATGTCGGCGCCTATATCCGCAACACGCTCAACGTCGACAAGAACGAGAGCCGCCAGGACGCGCTGTTCGACATCTATCGTGTCATGCGCCCCGGCGAGCCGCCGACGCTCGAAACCGCCGAAGCCATGTTCAACTCGCTGTTCTTCGACAGTGAGCGCTACGATCTGTCGGCCGTCGGCCGCGTCAAGATGAACATGCGCCTCGAGCTCAAGGCCGAGGACACCGTGCGCGTGCTGCGCAAGGACGACATCCTGGCCGTGGTCAGGACGCTGGTCGAGCTGCGCGACGGCAAGGGCGAGATCGACGACATCGACAATCTCGGCAACCGCCGCGTGCGTTCGGTCGGCGAGCTGATGGAAAACCAGTACCGCGTCGGCCTGCTGCGCATGGAGCGCGCGATCAAGGAGCGTATGTCCTCGATCGAGATCGACACGGTCATGCCGCAGGACCTGATCAACGCCAAGCCGGCGGCTGCCGCCGTGCGCGAGTTCTTCGGTTCCTCGCAGCTGTCGCAGTTCATGGACCAGACCAACCCGCTGTCGGAGATCACCCACAAGCGCCGCCTCTCGGCGCTTGGACCGGGCGGTCTGACCCGCGAGCGCGCCGGCTTCGAAGTGCGCGACGTGCACCCGACGCATTACGGCCGCATCTGCCCGATCGAGACGCCGGAAGGCCCGAATATCGGTCTGATCAACTCGCTGGCCACCTTCGCACGCGTCAACAAGTACGGCTTCATCGAGAGCCCGTACCGCAAGATCGTCGACGGCAAGCTGACCAATGACGTCGTCTATCTCTCGGCGATGGAAGAGGCCAAGCACCATGTCGCGCAGGCCAACGCCGAGCTCGACAAGAACGGTGGTTTCGTCGACGAATTCGTCATTTGCCGCAGCGCCGGCGAAGTGATGATGGCGCCGCGCGAAAACGTCGATCTGATGGACGTGTCGCCCAAGCAGATGGTGTCGGTGGCCGCGGCCCTGATCCCGTTCCTGGAAAACGACGACGCCAACCGCGCTCTGATGGGCTCGAACATGCAGCGTCAGGCCGTGCCGCTGGTGCGCGCCGAGGCGCCGTTCGTCGGCACCGGCATGGAGCCGATCGTCGCCCGTGACTCGGGCGCCGCCATCGGCGCCCGCCGCGGCGGCATCGTCGACCAGGTGGACGCGACGCGTATCGTTATCCGCGCCACCGAAGATCTCGATCCGGGCAAGTCCGGCGTCGATATCTACCGGCTGATGAAGTTCCAGCGTTCGAACCAGAACACCTGCATCAACCAGCGTCCGCTGGTTCGCATGGGTGACCGGGTCAACAAGGGCGACATCATCGCCGACGGTCCGTCGACCGAGCTCGGCGATCTGGCGCTCGGCCGCAACGTGCTGGTCGCGTTCATGCCGTGGAACGGCTACAACTACGAGGACTCGATCCTCCTGTCCGAACGCATCGTCGCCGATGACGTCTTCACCTCGATCCACATCGAGGAGTTCGAGGTCATGGCGCGCGATACCAAGCTCGGACCGGAGGAAATCACGCGCGATATCCCGAACGTCTCGGAAGAAGCGCTGAAGAACCTCGACGAAGCCGGCATCGTCTATATCGGTGCTGAAGTTCAGCCGGGCGACATCCTGGTCGGCAAGATCACGCCGAAGGGCGAAAGCCCGATGACGCCGGAAGAGAAGCTTCTGCGCGCCATCTTCGGCGAAAAGGCATCCGATGTGCGCGACACCTCGATGCGCATGCCTCCGGGCACTTTCGGCACGGTCGTCGAGGTGCGCGTCTTCAATCGCCACGGTGTGGAGAAGGACGAGCGCGCCATGGCGATCGAGCGCGAGGAGATCGAACGCCTCGCCAAGGACCGCGACGACGAACAGGCCATTCTGGACCGTAACGTCTACGCGCGTCTTTCCGACGTGCTCGTCGGCAAGGAAGCGATCGCCGGACCGAAGGGCTTCAAGAAGGGCTCGACGCTGTCCAAGGATACGCTCGACGAGTATCCGCGTTCGCAGTGGTGGCAGTTTGCCGTGGAGAACGAAAAGCTCCAGAGCGAACTGGAAGCCCTGCGTGGCCAGTACGACGATTCCAAGAAGGCGCTCGAACAGCGTTTCATGGACAAGGTCGAGAAGGTCCAGCGCGGCGACGAAATGCCTCCGGGCGTCATGAAGATGGTCAAGGTCTTCGTGGCCGTGAAGCGCAAGATGCAGCCCGGCGACAAGATGGCCGGCCGTCACGGCAACAAGGGTGTCGTGTCGCGGATCGTTCCGGTCGAGGACATGCCTTTCCTCGAGGACGGCACGCATGCCGATATCGTGCTCAACCCGCTGGGTGTGCCGAGCCGCATGAATGTCGGCCAGATCCTGGAAACGCATCTGGGCTGGGCATGCGCGGGCATGGGCAGGAAGATCGGCGAGCTGATCGACACGTACAAGGCAGCCGGCGATATCAAGCCGCTGCGCAAGACGCTCGAGAGCTTCATCCCGGCCAACGACCGCAACGAGCCGGTTCGTGACTATGACGACGAGAGCATCGTTCGCCTCAGCGAGCAGATGCGCCGCGGCGTCTCGATCGCGACCCCGGTGTTCGACGGCGCGCATGAGGCTGACATCAACATCATGCTGGAGCAGGCGGGCCTGCACACATCAGGTCAGTCGCAGCTCTATGACGGACGCACGGGCGAGCCGTTCGATCGCAAGGTGACGATGGGCTACATCTACATGCTCAAGCTTCACCACCTCGTGGACGACAAGATCCACGCGCGTTCGATCGGTCCGTATTCGCTCGTCACGCAGCAGCCGCTGGGCGGCAAGGCGCAGTTCGGTGGCCAGCGCTTCGGCGAGATGGAGGTCTGGGCACTGGAAGCATACGGCGCCGCCTACACGCTGCAGGAAATGCTGACGGTGAAGTCCGACGACGTCGCCGGTCGTACCAAGGTCTACGAGGCGATCGTGCGCGGCGACGACACCTTCGAGGCCGGCATCCCCGAGAGCTTCAACGTTCTCGTCAAGGAAATGCGGTCTCTCGGCCTCAATGTCGAGCTGGAGAACACCAAGCTCGACGACAACCCTGTCCGGCTGCCCGATGCTGCCGAATAGGGGCGCGGCCGAGTAAACAAGACGTTCGGTCGCGGAAATCGCGACCGAACGCACCAAATTCTTCGGCCGGTGGCCGACACACGACGGCGGGCGTTTGGCCCGCGCTAGATGCAAGGGGTTTTCGAGGACCCCGAAAAGGAGAACGGCATGAACCAAGAGGTCATGAATCTCTTCAATCCGCAGGCGCCTGCGCAGGTGTTCGATTCCATTCGGATATCGCTTGCCAGCCCTGAGAAGATTCTGTCCTGGTCTTTCGGCGAGATCAAGAAGCCGGAGACCATCAACTACCGCACCTTCAAGCCGGAGCGTGACGGTCTGTTCTGCGCGCGCATTTTTGGCCCGATCAAGGACTACGAGTGCCTGTGCGGCAAGTACAAGCGCATGAAGTACAAGGGCGTCATCTGCGAGAAGTGCGGCGTCGAAGTCACGCTGTCGCGCGTTCGCCGCGAGCGCATGGGCCATATCGAGCTGGCGGCTCCGGTCGCCCATATCTGGTTCCTGAAGTCGCTGCCGTCGCGCATCGGCACGCTGCTCGACATGACCCTGAAGGACATCGAGCGCGTCCTTTATTTCGAGAACTACATCGTCACCGAACCTGGCCTCACCGCGCTGAAGGAGCACCAGCTGCTCAGCGAGGAAGAGTACATGATCGCCGTTGACGAGTATGGCGAGGATTCGTTCACCGCCATGATCGGCGCCGAGGCCATTCATGACCTCCTGGCCGGCATGGACCTGGAGAAGATCGCCGGCGACCTGCGTTCGGAACTGGCTTCGACCACCTCCGAGCTGAAGCAGAAGAAGTATCTGAAGCGGCTCAAGGTCGTCGAGAACTTCATGGAATCCGGCAACCGTCCGGAATGGATGATCATGAAAGTGGTTCCGGTGATCCCGCCGGACCTGCGCCCGCTGGTTCCGCTGGACGGCGGCCGCTTCGCCACGTCGGATCTGAACGATCTCTATCGCCGCGTCATCAACCGCAACAACCGTCTGAAGCGGCTGATCGAGCTGCGGGCGCCGGGCATCATCGTGCGCAATGAAAAGCGCATGCTGCAGGAAGCCGTCGATGCGCTGTTCGACAACGGCCGTCGCGGCCGCGTCATCACCGGCGCCAACAAGCGCCCGCTGAAGTCGCTGTCCGACATGCTCAAGGGCAAGCAGGGCCGGTTCCGTCAGAACCTGCTCGGCAAGCGCGTAGACTATTCCGGCCGCTCGGTCATCGTGACCGGTCCGGAGCTCAAGCTGCATCAGTGCGGCCTGCCCAAGAAGATGGCGCTCGAACTGTTCAAGCCCTTCATCTACGCCCGTCTCGACGCCAAGGGTTACTCCTCGACCGTCAAGCAGGCGAAGAAGCTGGTCGAAAAGGAGCGTCCGGAAGTCTGGGATATCCTCGACGAGGTCATCCGCGAGCATCCGGTGCTGCTGAACCGTGCGCCGACGCTGCACCGTCTCGGCATCCAGGCATTCGAGCCGATCCTGATCGAAGGCAAGGCGATCCAGCTGCACCCGCTGGTCTGCACGGCCTTCAACGCCGACTTCGACGGCGACCAGATGGCCGTTCACGTGCCGCTGTCGCTGGAAGCGCAGCTTGAAGCCCGCGTGCTGATGATGTCGACCAACAACATCCTGCACCCGGCTTCCGGCGCGCCGATCATCGTGCCGTCGCAGGACATGGTTCTGGGTCTCTATTATCTCTCGATCGTCAACCAGAACGAGCCGGGCGAGGGCATGGTGTTTGCCGACATGGGCGAACTCCAGCACGCGCTCGAGACCAAGGCGGTGACGCTGCACTCCAAGATCAAGGGTCGTTTCCGTACGGTCGACGCCGAAGGCAAGGTCGTGTCGAAGATCCATGACACGACGCCTGGCCGCATGATCATCGGCGAGCTTCTGCCGAAGAACGTCAACGTGCCTTACGAGACCGCCAACCAGGAGATGACCAAGAAGAACATCTCCAAGATGATCGACACCGTCTACCGCCATTGCGGTCAGAAGGAGACGGTCATTTTCTGCGATCGCATCATGGCGCTCGGCTTCAGCCATGCCTGCCGTGCCGGCATTTCGTTCGGCAAGGACGACATGCTGATCCCGGATGCCAAGATCAAGCTGGTCTCCGACACCGAGGCTTTGGCCAAGGAATACGAGCAGCAGTACAATGACGGTCTGATCACGCAGGGCGAGAAGTACAACAAGGTCGTCGACGCCTGGGCCAAGTGCTCGGAAAAGGTCGCCGACGAAATGATGGCCCGCATCAAGGCGGTCGAGTTCGAGGACAATGGCCGTCAGAAGCCGATGAACTCGATCTACATGATGTCGCACTCCGGTGCGCGTGGCTCGCCCACCCAGATGCGCCAGCTTGCCGGCATGCGCGGCCTCATGGCCAAGCCGTCGGGTGAAATCATCGAGACGCCGATCATCTCGAACTTCAAGGAAGGCCTGACCGTGCTCGAGTACTTCAACTCGACCCACGGCGCCCGCAAGGGTCTGGCCGACACCGCCTTGAAGACGGCGAACTCGGGTTACCTCACCCGTCGTCTGGTCGACGTGGCGCAGGATTGCATCGTCAACTCCGTCGACTGCGGCACCGACAAGGGCCTCACCATGCAGCCGATCGTCGATGCCGGTCAGGTCGTCGCTTCGGTCGGCCAGCGCGTGCTGGGCCGTACGTCGCTCGACGACATCACCCATCCGGTGTCGGGCGAGATCCTGGTCAAGGCCGGAACGCTGATGGACGAGCGTGACGTGGAACAGATCGAAAAGGCCGGCGTCCAGTCGGTCCGCATCCGCTCGGCACTGACTTGCGAAGTCAGGGTTGGCGTCTGCGCGGTCTGCTACGGTCGCGATCTGGCCCGCGGCACCCCGGTCAATCAGGGCGAAGCCGTCGGCGTCATCGCGGCGCAGTCGATCGGCGAGCCGGGCACGCAGCTCACCATGCGTACCTTCCACATGGGCGGTACCGCGCAGGTGGTCGACAGCTCGTTCCTTGAAGCCTCGTATGAGGGCAAGGTCGAGATCCGTAACCGCAACGTGGTGCGCAACTCCGACGGCCAGCAGATGGTCATGGGCCGCAACATGGCGGTGCTGATCCTCGACGAGGCCGGCAAGGAGCGCGCCTCGCACCGTCTCACCTATGGTTCGCGCATCTTCGTGGACGATGGTGACAAGGTGAAGCGCGGCCAGCGTATCGCCGAGTGGGATCCCTATACCCGTCCGGTCCTCACTGAAATCGAGGGCAGGGTGTCGTACGAGGATCTGGTCGACGGCATTTCCGTTCAGGAAACGGCCGACGAGTCGACCGGCATCACCAAGCGTGAGGTCATCGACTGGCGCTCGACGCCACGCGGCAACGACCTGAAGCCGGCGATTGCGATCCAGGACGCCAAGGGCAAGGTCGGCAAGCTGTCGAAGGGCGGCGACGCCCGCTTCCTGCTCTCGGTCGAGGCCATTCTTTCGGTCGAGCCGGGTTCGCAGGTTCGCCCCGGCGACGTTTTGGCGCGTATTCCGATGGAAAGCGCCAAGACCAAGGACATCACCGGCGGTCTGCCGCGTGTTGCCGAGCTGTTCGAGGCACGTCGTCCGAAGGATCACGCCATCATCGCCGAGATCGACGGCACGATCCGCTTCGGCCGCGACTACAAGAACAAGCGTCGCATCATCATCGAGCCGCATGACTCGACGCTCGAGCCGGTCGAATACCTGATCCCGAAGGGCAAGCCGTTCCATCTCCAGGACGGCGACGTCATCGAGAAGGGCGACTACATCCTCGACGGCAATCCGGCGCCGCACGACATCCTGGCGATCAAGGGCGTGGAGGCACTTGCTTCCTACCTCGTCAACGAGATCCAGGAAGTCTATCGTCTGCAGGGCGTGTCGATCAACGACAAGCACATCGAGGTGATTGTTCGCCAGATGCTGCAGAAGGTCGAGATCACGGTGCAGGGCGATTCGACCTACATCCCGGGCGATCATGTCGACGTGATCGAACTGGAAGAGGTCAACGAGCGTCTGGTCGAGGACGGCAAGAAGCCGGCCGAAGGCCTGCCGGTGCTGCTCGGCATCACCAAGGCATCGCTGCAGACGCCGTCCTTCATCTCGGCCGCCTCCTTCCAGGAAACGACCCGGGTGCTGACGGAGGCTGCGGTTGCCGGCAAGACCGACATGCTGCAGGGCTTGAAGGAAAACGTCATCGTCGGCCGGCTGATCCCGGCCGGTACCGGCGGCACGATGAGCCAGATCCGGCGCATCGCCACCTCGCGCGACGAACTGATCATCGACGAGCGCCGCAAGGCCTCGGGTGCGGAAGTCGCCGAGCCGATGCTGGCCGACATGACAACCGCCGCGCAGTAAGCGCGGCGGCAGGAATCTCAGGCAAAAAAAGGCCGTCGGGGCGACCCGGCGGCCTTTTTTCATTGCGTTCGAGCCGAACTTT
>NZ_RZTC01000092.1:0-25850 GCF_004023165.1 Mesorhizobium sp. M7A.F.Ca.MR.176.00.0.0
GAGCTGATGCGTTCGGGCACGGTCGACATCGTCTTTGCCAACAGCCACGAGATCAAGTCGCTCTACCGGACGTCGTCGTTCGACGAGGCGCTGGCCCAGATCCGCAAGGATTGCCGGATCGCCGCCGTGACCCGCTCGGAAAAAGGCTCGGTGATCGTGCGCGGCGACGAGACCGTGGTCATCAAGGCGACCGCCATCAAGGAACTGGTCGACACGACGGGCGCCGGCGATCTCTATGCCGCCGGCTTCCTGCATGGCTACACGCAAGGCCGCGACCTGCAGACTTGCGGCGACCTTGGCTCACTGGCGGCCGGATTGGTGATCCAGCAGATCGGCCCCAGGCCACGGCAGAATCTGCGCCGCGAGGCTGAGCAGGCGGGGTTGCTGTAGGGAAAGCTCTTCCCTTCTCCCCCTGTGGGAGAAGGTGTCGCCGAAGGCGACGGATGAGGGGTGCTCCAGCTTGGCACTGACGGTACTCCGTCCAACACCCCTCAACCGTCTTGGCGCTGCGCGCCAATCCACCTTCTCCCACAGGGGGAGAAGGGAAGGCCGCCTCCGCCCCTCACCGTCGCGCGGCTGTCATACATCGCACCTACACGCAATCCGGGCGTCCCGCGACTGACATTTCGGTGCGCCCTCAGTCAGTTGGGGTGTGAAGAAATGCAAGACAGCGAGCTGTCGGGCCGCAGCATCTGTTGCCGTCGCGATTTCCGCTTTCCGCTCTAGAGATTCAACAGCCGGCCGCAGCTGTGGGAGGAGAGCGCGGCCCAGAAGACAGATGTATGAACAGATTTCAGCTCCAGGGCCTCAAGCAGGACGACTTCGCCGAGATGGTCGCCGAAGACGTCGAACGCGCGCTTGCCCACTATGACGAGACCATCAACAAGCCCACCATGGTCTCGGTCGGCAAAATCGCCGGCAGCATAGCGTCCGCCGTCACCTTGCTGTCACCGAAGCACCAGCGCGCTATCGACGCCATCCATGCCGACCTGCCCGGCCTGGCCTCGAAATTCGTGCGCGCGCTGGCGGCGGAAGCCGCGCGCCGCAGCGAAGCCGGTATAGCCGGCGTGATCAATCCGCCGACGACCCCGTTGGCCGATGTCGAGCCTCCTTCGCTGCCAAAATCCGACGATCTCGAATCGATGCTGATCGAGGACTGGGCGGGCCGCGTCGCCGGCTCGACCTATCTGGAAGAGAATTTGCGTATCGCCCGCTCGACCCTGCATCGCTGGCAGCGGCGGGGCGAGGTCATCGCCTTGCGCAAGGGCGGCCGCAAACATGTCTTCCCGCTGGCGCAGTTCGTCGACGGCCGGCCGGTAGCGGGCATTCGCGACGTGCTGTCGCTGATCAGCAATCCCAGACTGGCGTGGCTGTGGCTGACTCGCCCCTCGGCGCAGCTCGACGGCCGCGTCCCGATCGACTTGCTGCGGCAGGATCAGGTGGACGAGGTCGTCGAGGCCGCGCGCGTGTTCGCGCCGGGGTGAGGGAGTTATTGTTGCAGATAGTAGGATCGGTTAATGTCCTCCCGGGTCTGCGAACTATAGTTCGCAGACGGTAATAATACTGTTGCGCTACTCCAAGCGAAAAAGACCACGCATTAGACCCTTGAGTCTTCCACTTCCCAAGGAATCCTCTTCTGCAACCGGAACTGGCGCAATCTGTCCGATTGACTTACTGGGAAATCTCTTGACCTTCCCTCGTTTGTATTTGGAAACCATTTCCGATTTCCACTTCTCATAATTTCTTGTTTTAAGATTCCGTTTCGTCGATATTATCTGATTAAAATGCAAATCGAAATCACGTTCAAAAGCATTCGGAGAAGATACCAAATCGTGTATCAACATAGCGAGTGCTTCAAGCAGCGACAATTTGAACCGAACTGACAAAGCGTTCTCTTTTTTTAACGCTGCTATCATAGAGTTTGATATATCTGTCTCTTCCGAGTTCAGTGGCCTGCTCCACTGCCCGTGCGCCAGGGTATTTCGCATTTCAATTATAGGAGCCAAATCATTCTTAATAACGTCCGCAAGCGCACCATATCTCATTAGCGCAGTAGGCTTTAGCGTGTGCTCGGACAGATTTGCTTTCGGTACTCCGTAGCGCTTGCGGTATCCCAATTCGAGTGACGATTGCCACGACTCAATCTGTGAACGCTTGTCCGATATTTTCTTGCGGGCCGAGTCATCAAAACCAGAGGGCTCATATAGAAGCTTTTTTAAGCGGCACTCAGCCCAAGCTCCAGTGAGCAGCAAGAGGATTTTGATCAGCGTATCTGTTGACGGCTTATCTTCTCTGGCGAGGGCCGCACGTAGCTCTCGCTCAGTGTGAACGATGCCATCGTGCACAGCCTGCAAATTCAGAACGTGGGCTTTGTAGAGACCTGGTGCACTGAGGGCCATTAATTCAGAACTCCCGGCCACCAAAAGGCAATATCACTTGCCCTTTGGTGGCCGGGAATCGAACCCGACTAGACTCCTTGCGGCATGTTTCCATTACACCATCACCCAGACTCTTCGATCGCATAGCTTGCAATACTGGTCAAGTAATCATCAGCGAATAATTGACAGCAATACAGTTCTTGCCACAACGTCAAGTCCCCGCCGTATACGCCGCAATCGCCGCCATGTTGACGATATCGCTGTCCTTGGCGTTCAGCGACACGATCTGAACCGGCTTGTTCAGCCCCACCAGCAGCGGGCCGATCACGGTCGAGCCGCCGAGTTCCTGCAGCATCTTGGTCGAGATCGAGGCCGAGTGGAACGCCGGCATGATCAGCACATTGGCCGGGCCGGTCAGCCTTATGAACGGATATTGCGCCATGGCCCGCGCATTGAGCGCCACGTCGGCGGCCATTTCGCCGTCATATTCGAAATCGACGCGGCGCTTGTCGAGGATACGCACGGCTTCCTGGACGCGTTCGGAGCGCTCGCCCTGCGGATGGCCGAAGGTGGAATAGGCGAGCATGGCGAGCCTCGGCTCATAACCCATGCGGCGGGCAAAGCCCGCGGCCTCCTCGGCGATGTCGGCGATCTGCTCGGCATTCGGCATATCGTGCACGGCGGTGTCGGCGACCAGCACGGTCTTGCCTCGCGCCAGCACGATCGAGACGCCGATGACGCGGTGGCCGGGCTTGGCGTCGATGACGCGGCGGATGTCGTCGAGCGCGGTCGAATAGTTGCGGGTGACACCGGTGACGATGCCATCGGCATCACCCAGCGCCACCATGCAGGCGGCAAAATGGTTGCGGTCGTTGTTGATCAGGCGCTGGCAGTCGCGGAACAGGAAGCCTTTGCGCTGCATGCGCTCGTAGAGATAGTCGGTGTAGATGCCGTTGCGGCGCGACAGCCTGGCATTGATGATCTCGATGCCTTGCTTGTTGAGGTCGATGCCGGCGTGCTTGGCGTTTTCCTTGATGACGTCGTCGCGTCCGAGCAGGATGGCGGTGCCGAGCCGCTGGTTCACATAGGAGACGGCGGCACGCATGACCTGTTCCTCCTCGCCCTCGGCGAAGACGATGCGCTTGGGCTGGCGGCGCACCCGGTCGTAGATGCGCTGCAGGGTCGAGGCGATCGGGTCGCGGCGGGCCGACAGCTCCTGCGCGTAACGGTCGAGATCGAGGATCGGCTTGCGGGCGACGCCTGAATCCATCGCCGCCTTGGCGACCGCGATCGGAATGGCCGAGATCAGGCGCGGGTCGAACGGCACCGGGATGATGTAGTTGGGGCCGAATTTCGGCCGGTTACCCTGATAAGCGGCGGCGACATCGTCGGGCACATCCTGGCGTGCCAATGCCGCCAGCGCCTGCGCGGCGGCGATCTTCATGTCGTCATTGATGGTGGTTGCCCTGACATCCAGCGCGCCGCGGAAGATGTAGGGAAAGCCGAGCACGTTGTTGACCTGGTTGGGATAATCAGAACGCCCGGTGGCCATGATGGCGTCGGTGCGGATTTCGGCGACCTCCTCCGGCGTGATTTCCGGGTCGGGATTGGCCATGGCGAAGATGATCGGGTTCTTGGCCATCGACTGCACCATGGCGGTGGTCAGCGCGCCCTTGGCGGAGAGGCCGAGGAAGACATCGGCGCCATCGAGTGCCTCGGCGAGGCTGCGCGCCTCGGTCTTGACCGCATGCGCCGATTTCCACTGGTTAATGCCTTCGGTGCGGCCCTGGAAAACGACGCCCTTGGTGTCGCACAGGATGATGTTTTCCGGCGCAAAGCCCATCGCCTTCATCAGCTCGATGCAGGCGATGCCGGCCGCACCGGCGCCGTTGCAGACCATTTTTGTGGTCTTCATGTCGCGACCGGTGATTTCCAGCGCGTTGATCAGGCCGGCCGCCGAGATGATGGCGGTGCCGTGCTGGTCGTCGTGAAAGACGGGAATGTCCATCAATTCGCGCAGGCGCTGCTCGATGATGAAGCATTCCGGCGCCTTGATGTCCTCGAGATTGATGCCGCCGAAAGAGGGCCCGAGGAACCGCACGCAGTTGATGAACTCGTCGGCGTCCTCGGTGTCGACCTCGAGATCGATGGAATCGACATCGGCGAAGCGCTTGAACAGCACCGCCTTTCCCTCCATCACCGGCTTGGAGGCCAGCGCGCCGAGATTGCCTAGACCGAGGATAGCCGTGCCGTTGGAGATGACGGCGACCATGTTGCCGCGCGTCGTGTAGTCGAAGGCGCGGCTGGGGTCCTCGGCGATGGCCAGAACCGGAACCGCGACACCAGGCGAATAGGCGAGGCTGAGGTCGCGTTGTGTCGCCATCGGCTTGGTGGCGACGACCTCCAGCTTGCCCGGCCGACCCATGGCGTGGAACTCGAGCGCTTCCTGCGCACTGACGGACGGACCGCTGTTCTCGGTTTTCCTGGCCATGATGTTCTTGATTTCCTCACCGGTGCAGCACCTCCTTGAAGCGGGTGCTTTGTTTCGGTCCGAATTAAGACCACGCGCCGCCGCGTGTAAACCGCCAGCGCGCTGGAATCGCCGTCCGCATCGGCAATTGCGGACAAGCTGCCGTCCCGTCGTCCCCTGTTTTTCGAAGCGCCGGCATTAAACCGCATCATCACATCTGCTAGCGTGCCGCGCATGAACATGCACAGCCCGAACGAGCCAGACGCCCCCGAGGCGATGACGCCGGCGCCGACCGTCCACGCCGGCGCCACGCCGATGATCGAGCAATTTATCGAGATCAAGGCGGCGAACCCCGATTCGCTTCTGTTCTATCGCATGGGCGATTTCTACGAGCTGTTCTTCGACGATGCCGAGAAGGCGAGCCGGGCGCTCGGCATCGTGCTGACCAAACGGGGGAAGTATCAAGGGCTCGACATCCCGATGTGCGGGGTGCCGGTGCATGCCGCCGACGACTATCTGCAAAAGCTGATCGGCCAGGGCTTCCGCGTTGCCGTCTGCGAACAGATCGAGGATCCGGCCGAAGCCAAGAAACGCGGTGGCAAATCGGTGGTGCGCCGCGACGTGGTGCGGCTGGTGACACCGGGCACCATCACCGAGGACAAATTGCTGGCACCCTCGGAATCGAGTTTCCTGATGGCGCTGGGGCGGGTGAAGGGCGGAGCGGACCACTCCTTTGCGCTGGCCTGGATCGATATCTCGACCGGCGCCTTCCGCGTCACCGACACCACCGCCGACCGGCTGCTGGCCGATATCTTCCGTGTCGATCCGCGCGAGCTGATCGTCGCCGAGCCGGTGTTCCACGATCCGGAGTTGAAGCCGGTGTTCGACGTGCTCGGCCGCGTCGCCAGCCCGCAGCCACCATCACTGTTCGATTCGGCCTCGGCCACGGGACGCATCGGCCGCTTCTTCGATGTGGCGACACCGGACTCCTTTGGCGCCTTTTCGCGCGCCGAACTGTCGGCGATCTCCGGCGCCATCGCCTACGTCGAGAAGACGCAGAAGGCCGAGCGCCCGCCGCTGTCGCGGCCCGAGCGCGAAGAGCAGGGCTCGACCCTGTTCATCGATCCGGCGACACGCGGCAATCTGGAACTGCTGCGCACGCTGTCGGGCAGCCGCGAAGGGTCGCTGTTCAAGGCGATCGACCGCACGGTGACCGGCGGCGGCGCAAGGTTGCTCGCCGACCGGCTGATGGCGCCGCTGACCGATCCCGCGGCCATCGGCGCCAGGCTGGATTCGGTGTCGTTCTTCCGTTCCGAAACGCGGCTCTGCCAAGCGGTGCGGTCGAGCCTGAAGAGCGTTGCCGACATGCCGCGCGCACTGTCGAGGCTGGCGCTCAACCGGGGTGGGCCGCGCGACCTTGGCGCGCTGCGCGCCGGCTTCGAGGCGGCAGGCGCGATCGCCGAAATCTTTGCCGCGACCGCCCTGCCCCCGGAACTTGCGGCGGCATTGGCCGCCATCCATGCTCTGCCCGAGGCGCTGGCCCAGCATCTGACCCAGGCGCTTGGCGACGAACTGCCGCTGCTCAAGCGCGATGGCGGCTTCTTGCGCGGCGGCTACCATGCCGATCTCGACGAGATGCGGGCGCTGCGCGACGAATCGCGAAAGGTGATCGCCGGGCTGGAGCGCTCGCTGATCGACGAGACCGGCATCCGCTCGCTGAAAATCCGGCACAACAATGTGCTTGGCTACTATATCGAGGTGACCGCCAACCATCATGCGGTGATGACCGGCAGCGATGGCGCCAAGGCGCGCTTCATCCACCGCCAGACCATGGCCAACGCCATGCGCTTCACCACGACCGAGCTCGCCGAACTCGAGACCAAGATCGCCAATGCCGCCGACCGGGCGCTCAGCATCGAGCTTGCCGCCTTCGACGCGCTGACGATGGAAGCGGTCGGTGAAGCGGAGAATATCCGCGCCGGCGCGGATGCGCTGGCCGTGCTCGACGTCTCGGCGGCGCTCGCGCTTTTATCGGAAAGCGAAGCCTGGTGCCGGCCGGTGGTGGATTCCAGCCTTGCCTTCGAGATTGCGGGCGGGCGGCATCCGGTGGTCGAACAGGCCTTGCGCCGTTCGGGCGAAGGCCCGTTCGTTGCCAATGATTGCGACCTGTCGCCGGAGGGCAGCGCCAGGAACGGCGCGATCTGGCTTTTGACCGGCCCCAACATGGGCGGTAAATCGACGTTCCTGCGGCAGAACGCCCTGATCGCCATCCTGGCCCAGACCGGCTCCTTCGTGCCGGCGACCTCCGCCCATATCGGCGTCGTCGACCGGCTGTTCTCGCGGGTCGGCGCCTCGGACGATCTGGCGCGCGGCCGCTCGACCTTTATGGTCGAGATGGTCGAGACGGCGGCGATCCTCAACCAGGCCGGTGAACGCGCGCTGGTGATCCTCGACGAGATCGGCCGCGGCACCGCCACTTTCGATGGCCTGTCGATCGCGTGGGCGGCGGTCGAATATCTGCATGAGAAGAACCGCTGCCGGGCGATCTTCGCTACTCACTTTCACGAAATGACCTCGCTGGCCGGCAAGCTGGCGCGGCTCTCCAACGTGACCATGCGGGTCAAGGAATGGGAAAACGACGTCGTCTTCCTGCACGAGGTCGGCAAGGGGGCCGCCGACCGCTCCTACGGCGTGCAGGTGGCACGGCTGGCCGGCCTGCCGGAAGCGGTGGTCGACCGCGCCAAGGAAGTGCTGCACCAGCTTGAGGAAGGTGAGGTTTCGGGCAAGACGAACCGGCTGGTGGACGATTTGCCGCTGTTTTCGGTGGCGGTGAAGCGGGAAGCGCCGAAGCCGCCCAAAAGCGATGCGCTGGGTATGGCGCTCGGCGAGATCAATCCCGACGAGATGACGCCGCGCGAGGCGCTGGAAGCGCTCTACCGGCTGAAGGGGCTGGCGGGGATATAGTCAGATCATCTCCAACCCGCGCTTGCGCGCTGGTGGCGGGAAGGCGCGGTCGAGATCGGCGATGTCCTGCGGCGTCAGCTTGATGTCGAGCGCCGCGACATTCTGGCGGACATGCTCCTGGCTTTTGGCTTTCGGGATGGCGATGACGCCCTCCTGATGCATGACCCAGGTCAGGGCGATCTGCGCGGAGGTCGCATCGTGGCGAGCGGCGACCGCGTCGAGCCTGGCATTGCGCGCCAACGCGCCCTGCTCAACCGGCGAATAGGCCATCAGCGGAATGTTGCGCTGCCGGCTCCAGGGCGCCAGGTCGAATTCGAGGCCGCGCCGGACCAGATTGTAAAGCACCTGGTTGGTCTGGACATTGCCGCCATCGGGCACGCCAATCAGCTCTTCCATCTCGTCGGTGTCGAAATTGCTGACGCCCCAGTGGCGGATCTTGCCGGCCTTTTTCAAGGTCTCGAAAGCCGCGACCGTTTCGGTCAGAGGCACGCTGCCAGGCCAATGCAAGAGATAGAGGTCGATGCGGTCGGTGCGCAGGCGTTTCAGGCTGTTTTCGCAGGCGCGCTGCACGCCCGCGCGTGAAGCGTTCGACGGTAGAACTTTCGAGACCAGGAAGGTCTCGTCTCGGCGCCCGGCGATAGCGTCGGCCACCACCTCCTCGGCACCGCCGCTGGCATACATTTCGGCGGTGTCGATCAGCGTGATGCCGAGGTCGAGGCCGAGCTTCAGAGCATTCACCTCATCGGCGCGGCGACTGATATCCTCGCCCATCTTCCATGTGCCCTGGCCAAGCACCTGAACGGCTTCGCCTGAGGGCAGTTTGGTGGTTCTGATGGTCGACGGCATGGCGGGCTCCATTTGAGCCGATCGCATCACAGGCTGGACGAGAAATCCAGAGGCGCTCTCGCCGCGCTGGCGATGGCTGAAGACTTACTTCACCGGATGGGCGGCGAGCCAGGCCTGCATCTGCTTGATCTCGGCTTCCTGCGCGGCGATGACGCCTTCGGCCAGCTTGCGGATTTCCGGATCCTTGCCATTGGCGAGTTCGACCTTGGCCATGTCGATCGCACCCTGATGGTGCGGGATCATGCCTCTGACGAAATCGACGTCGGCATTGCCGGTATAGTCGGACGCCATCATGTCGGCATGCATCTTGTCCATCGCCGCCTTGTAGCCTTCCGTCGAAGGGCTGGTCGCATCCGCCGCCATGGCGCCCATGTCGTGTTTCATCTCTTCGCTTTGCGCCGGAACGCTTTCGAGGAAGACGGCAACCAGCATTCCGGCCGCCATCAGCAGCAGCACGAGTTTTTTGGCGAAGGTCATTCATGGTCTCCTGTTGGATGGGTTTCGTATTTGGGGGCTTGGATCAGAGTTTCAATGTTCTCAGCCGCAACGCGTTTGCGATCACCGACACCGAAGACAGGCTCATCGCCGCCGCCGCCAGCATCGGCGACAGAAGCGTGCCGGTGAGCGGATAGAGCACGCCGGCGGCGACCGGCACGCCAAGCACATTGTAGAGGAAGGCAAAGAACAGGTTCTGGCGGATGTTGCGGATGGTCGCCTGGGCCAGCGTGCGGGCGCGCACGATACCGTTGAGGTCGCCCTTGACCAGAGTGATACCGGCGCTTTCGACAGCGACATCGGCGCCGGTGCCCATGGCGATGCCGACATCGGCGGCGGCAAGGGCCGGTGCGTCGTTGACGCCGTCGCCGGCCATGGCAACGCCGGCGCCTTTTGCGCGCAGTTCCTCGACAAGGGCTGCCTTCTGTTCCGGCAGCAGGCCGGCGCGGACCTCGTCGATGCCGAGGCTTCTGGCGATCGCGTTGGCCGTGCGTTCATTGTCGCCGGTTGCCATGATGATGCGCAGGCCGCTTTCATGCAGCGCCTTGATCGCCTCGGCCGTCGTTGCCTTGATAGGGTCGGCGACGGCGACGATGCCGGCCAGTTTCTTGTCGACAGCGACGAACATCGCCGTCTTGCCTTCGAGCTGCAGCGCCTCGGCCTTGGCCGAGATGGATGCGGTGTCGACGCCAAGGTCCGCCATCATCGCGGCATTGCCGAGCGCGACCGTCTTTCCCGAGACCGAACCGGACACGCCCTTGCCGGTGACCGCCTCGAAGGCGCTGGCCTCGGCAACGGTCACGCCGCGCGTAGCAGCGCCGTCGACGATGGCTTCAGCCAGAGGATGCTCCGACCCCTTCTCCAGACCGGCGGCAAGCGCCAGCAATTCCTCCTCGGAAAAACCGTTTGCCGCAACGACATCGGTCAGCTTCGGCCGGCCTTCGGTCAGCGTCCCCGTCTTGTCGACGATCAGCGTGTCGACGGAAGCGAAGCGTTCGAGTGCTGCGGCCTCCTTGATCAGCACACCGGCATGCGCTCCGCGCCCGGTGGCGGTCATGATCGACATCGGCGTGGCGAGGCCGAGCGCACAGGGGCAAGCGATGATCAGCACCGACACCGCCGAGACGATGGCAAAGATCAGGCTGGGCTCGGGTCCAAACACGGCCCAGGCGATGAAAGCGACAATCGCGACAAGGACGACGGCCGGGACAAAGTAGAAAGAAACGCGATCGGCCAACCCTTGAATCGGGGCGCGCGAGCGCTGCGCCTTGGCGACGAGATCGACGATGCGCGCCAGCGTCGTCTCGGCGCCGACCTTCTCAGCGCGCATGATCAGCGCACCATTCTTGTTGAGCGTGCCGCCGGTCAGCGCATCGCCCTCGACCTTCTCGACCGGCAACGGCTCGCCCGTGATCATCGATTCGTCGATCGAGGATCGCCCTTCCAGCACCGTGCCATCGACCGGCACGGCGTCACCGGGGCGTATGCGCAGGCGATCGCCGGCCTTGACGGCGTCGAGCGGCACATCCCCTTCGGACCCATCGGCGGCGATCAGCCGCGCGGCCTTCGGCGCGAGATCAAGCAAGGCGCGGATTGCCGAGCCGGTCTTTTCACGGGCGCGCAGCTCCAGCACCTGGCCAAGGAAGACCAGCGCAACGATGACGGCAGCAGCCTCGAAATAGACCGGTACCGCACCGCCATGGCCGCGGAACTGATGCGGAAAAATGTCCGGAAACAGCGTGGCTACGACGCTGTAGAGATAGGCAGCACCAACGCCGAGCGAGATCAGCGTCCACATGTTGGGGCTGCGGTTGACGAGCGAGTCCCAGCCCCGGTGGAAGAAGGGGAAGGCGGCCCAAAGCACCACCGGACTTGCCAGGACCAGTTCGATCCAGACTTTTGCCCGGTCCTCGACCAGACCTTCAAACGTCAGGCCGATCATGGGTGCCATGGCGATGATCAGAAGGGGGACCGACAAGGCAGCGCTCACCCAGAACCGCCTGGTGAAATCGACCAGCTCGGGATTTGGCCCTTCGTCGCCCGTTGGTACGCCCATCGGCTCCAGCGCCATGCCACAGATCGGGCAGGATCCTGGCTTGTCGCGGATGATTTCGGGATGCATCGGGCAGGTGTATTGCGTGCCTTTGGGCATCGGCTGCGGTGCCGGCCTGTCGCCGAGATATTTTTGCGGCTCCGCCTCGAATTTCGCCTGGCAGGCGGCCGAGCAGAAGTGAAAGCCCTGGCCTTCGTGGCGGGCAAAGTGCCTGGCTGTCGCGCGGTCGACGCTCATACCGCAGACCGGATCGGTGGCCGTCAGGAATTTTTCCGGCTCGGCGACGAATTTCGCGCGGCAGCCCTGGCTGCAGAAATGATAGGGATGGCCATTATGCTCGGTCGTCGGCTTGCCGGCGACCGGATCGACAGTCATGCCGCAGACCGGGTCGCGGACGACGCTCTTCGTGGTGGGCACCGCGCCTTTTGTCGAGCAGCAGCTACCATGCGCGTGATGATCGTGATCGGAATGCGTCATTCGAAAATGCCTCGATGGATCGGTGTGTGACGTGGAGATAGGGCTTCCAGTAACTGGAAGGTCAAGGGCTGTTTCGACTTTTCTTCTCCGGTCCACCGCGCGTCCATCCACCCCAAAAAAAGTCTCACGCGGCAACACCACGCCTGCTAGAGAGCGAGCGTCCCGGGGTGAGATTTTCTTTGGCAATGAAGCGTCTGGTCATCAATCTCGATCGGTCTCCCGATCGCCTTGCCCGTGTGACGGCGGAGTTTGCCCGCATCGACGTCCCATTCGAACGCGTTCAGGCCATCGACGCACGGGATCGGCCGGACCTGGACCAGCTGCCGCAAAATGTCGGATATCGGAACAGGCTGCCATTGACTGACGGCGAGATCGCCTGCCTGCTCAGTCACCGGGCCTGCTGGGCCGCCATCGCGCAAGGCGACGCTCGCTACGGGGCAATCTTCGAGGACGACATCGTCTTTGCCGCGAAAGCCGGCGCATTGCTTCGCGACAGCGACTGGATTCCAGCCGATGCCGAAGTCGTCAAGCTCGAAAGCTATTTTTGCAAGACCGTGATCCGACGCAAGCGCATTGCCATCGGTCACGGCTTTTCCACATCCAAACTCGACGCCGGACATATAGGAACCGCCGGCTACATCATCTCCAGGCAAACCGCGCTCGACCTGATCAAGGCCACAGAGGAGATCGGCATCGCTGTCGACGACCTTGTCTTCAACCCCGAGTTTTCGGTTTTGCGAGGCGAGACGATCTATCAGCTTGTTCCTGCGCTCTGCGCACAAGATCAGTTCCTTGGCGACAGGGCGCTCCAATTGCCAAGCCTGCTCAGGGAAAAGCGCGATATCCAGTGCGCCGTCGGGACCGGGAGACGCAGAAAGACAGCCATAGCGACGGTAAAAGCCGAGGCTCGGCGAATAGGCAAGCGCATTGCCGATTTCTGTCGACTGAAGCGGAGAATGGTCATTCCATTTACTTATCCGAGCCAGAGATCAGCCGGGTCTTGAACCGGCTTTCAACGCCCCATACCCAGCGTCGCGAAAACGCGCTATAGACGCCGCCGAACGGCAAGGCCGGCTGGGTATATGGCAAGAATCTCCCTGAAGCTCGACGAATTGATCGACGGCGAAGCCTTGCGCCGCGAGATGACCGCGCTGACCGCGGCCACGGCGGGCGACGGCTCCGGGCAGGTCGCGCGCAATGGCGTGCTCCAACTGCTCAAGGGACGACTGGCGGAAGGGCGCGCCATCGCCGAACGCATGCTGATGGACGATGGCGGCGGCAGCGCCTGCGCGGCGCGGCTGTCGCACCTCATGGACGAGATCATCCGGGCGCTTTACGATTTCGCCGTCACCCACGTCTACCGGGTCAAGAATCCGTCTTCGGCGGAGCGCATGGCCGTCGTCGCTGTCGGCGGCTACGGCCGTGGAACGCTGGCGCCAGGGTCCGACATCGACCTTCTGTTCCTGCTGCCTTACAAGCAGACGCCGTGGGGCGAACAGACAGTCGAATACATGCTCTACATGCTGTGGGACCTGGGGCTGAAGGTCGGCCACGCCACCCGTAACATCGACGAATGCCTGCGCCTGTCGCGCACCGATGTCACCATTCGCACCTCGATCCTCGAAGCACGTTTCCTGTGGGGCGAGGAAAAGCTCTATGATGAACTGATGCTGCGGTTCGACCATGAGGTGGTGCGCACGACCGGCCCCGAATATGTTCAGGCCAAGCTTGCCGAACGCGATGACCGCCATGCCAAGGCCGGCGAAAGCCGCTATCTGGTCGAGCCCAACGTCAAGGACGGCAAGGGCGGCCTGCGCGACCTGCAGACGCTGTTCTGGATCGGCAAATATTTCTATCGAGTGCGCACCGGCGAGGAACTGGTCGACAAGGGCGTCTTCACCGAGGGCGAATACCGCGAGTTCCAGAAGGCCGAGGATTTCCTGTGGGCGGTACGCTGCCACATGCATTTCCTCACCGGCAAGGCCGAAGAGCGCTTGCATTTCGACATCCAGCGCGAGATCGCCGAACGGCTCGGCTACACCACGCACCCCGGCCTGTCGGCGGTCGAGCGCTTCATGAAGCACTACTTCCTCGTTGCCAAGGACGTTGGCGACCTGACCCGCATCTTCTGCGCTGCGCTCGAGGAGGAGCAAGCCAAGCACGTTCCTGGCTTCAACCGCATCTTCCTGACTTTCTCCAGGCGCAAGCGCAAGCTGGCCGGCACCTCCGATTTCATTGTCGACAACCACCGCATCAACATCGCCGACGACCTGGTGTTCGAGCGCGATCCGGTCAATCTGCTCAGGCTGTTCTGGTTCGCCGACAAGCACGGTCTGGAATTCCACCCCGACGCGCTGAAGCTGCTGACCCGTTCGCTCGGCCTGATCAACAAGTCGCTGCGGCGCGACGAGGAGGCCAACCGGCTGTTCCTCGACATATTGACCTCGGATCGCAATGCCGAACTCAATCTGCGTCGCATGAACGAAGCCGGACTGCTCGGCAGGCTGATCCCGGATTTCGGCAAGATCGTCGCCATGATGCAGTTCTCGATGTACCACCACTACACGGTGGACGAGCATCTGATCCGCTGCATCGGCGTGCTGGCCGAGATCGAGCGCGGCGACGGCGAAAAGGTCCACCCCCTCTCGCACACGCTGATGCCGGGCCTGAAGAAGAGCCGCGAGGCGCTCTATGTCGCCGTATTGCTGCACGACATTGCCAAGGGCAGGCCGGAGGACCATTCCGAGGCGGGGGCCAGGATCGCCCGTCGCATCTGCCCGCATATGGGGCTGTCGCCTGCCGATACCGAAACCGTGGCCTGGCTGGTCGAGAACCACCTCGTGATGTCGATGACGGCGCAGACCCGCGACCTCAACGACCGCAAGACCATCGAGGATTTTGCCGCGATCGTGCAGTCGGTCGAGCGGCTGAAGCTGCTTTTGATCCTCACCGTCTGCGACATCAGGGGCGTCGGACCCGGTGTCTGGAACGGCTGGAAGGGCCAGCTGCTGCGCACGCTCTACTACGAGACCGAATTGCTGCTGACCGGCGGGTTTTCGGAAGTGTCGCGCGCGCAGCGCACGGCGGCGGCGCGCGAGCGCCTGGCCGAGGCGCTTGCCGACTGGCCGGACAAGGCCCGCAAGCGCTATGTCGGCCAACACTACGAGAATTACCTTTTGACCGTCGATCTCGCAGACCAGTTGCGCCATGCCGAGTTCATCCGCGAAGCCGACGTGTCAGGCAACAAGCTTGCCACCATGGTCAAGACCCACCAGTTCGAGGCGGTGACCGAAATCACCGTGCTGGCGCAGGACCACCCCCGCCTGCTCTCGGTCATCGCCGGGGCTTGCGCCGGAGCCGGCGGCAACATTGTCGACGCGCAGATCTTCACGACGTCGGATGGCCGCGCGCTCGACACGATCCTGATCAGCAGAGAATTCGATCGCGACGAGGACGAGCGCCGGCGTGCCGAGCGTGTCGGCCGGCTGATCGAGGACGTGCTGTCGGGCAAGAGTTGGCTGCCGGAAATGATCGAGAAGCGCACCAAGCCGCGGCGCGGCTCCAAGGTGTTCAAGATCCCGCCGCGCGCCGAAATCCGCAACACGCTGTCGAACCGTTTTTCGGTCATCGAGGTCGAGGGCCTCGACCGGCCGGGACTGCTGTCGGAGATCACCGGAACGCTTTCCGACCTGTCGCTCGACATCGCATCGGCCCACATCACCACCTTCGGCGAAAAGGTCATCGACACTTTCTATGTCACCGATCTCACTGGCCAGAAGATAGATAGCCCGGCCCGCATCGCCACCATCCGCAATCGGCTGATGGCAACGCTCGAAGGCATCGTGCCCGAACGCGGCGGCAAGTCCAGGGCGGCGGCCGAGTGACAACGACCATCACTTTGTCCCAATTGCGCAGGCAGTTCCCAAAAGCATGAGCCTCGTCAAGAAATTCGCAACGGTCGCTTCCGGCACGCTGATGAGCCGCGCGCTCGGTTTCGGCCGCGAGATGCTGATGGCTGCCGCCCTCGGTACCGGACCGGTCGCCGATGCCTTCAACGCCGCCTTCCAGTTTCCCAACACCTTTCGCCGGCTGTTTGCCGAGGGGGCCTTCAACGCCGCCTTCGTGCCGCTGTTCGCCAAGGAGATCGAAACCCACGGAACCGAAGGCGCCAAGCGCTTTTCCGAGGAAGTGTTCGGCGTGCTGTTCACGGCGCTGCTGGCGCTGACGATCATCATGGAACTGTCGATGCCGCTGATCGTGCGCTTTCTGGTGGCGCCGGGTTTTGCCGGCACGCCGGGGAAGTTCGACACCACGGTGACGCTGGCGACGATCATGTTTCCCTATCTGATCTGCATGTCGCTGGGCGCGATGATGGCGGGCATGCTGAATTCGTTGCGCCGCTATTTCGCCGCCGCGGTGGCACCGGTGTTCCTCAACATCATCCTGATCGGCGTGCTCGCGTATGCCTGGTACAAGGGCTCGGATGCCCTCACCGTCGGCTACGGGCTGTCCTGGGGCGTGCTTGCCGCCGGACTGGTGCAACTGGCGATCGTCTGGGTGGCGGTGCGCCACGCCGGCATCTCGATCGGCTTCCGCCGGCCGAAAATGACGCCCGCGGTCAAGCGGCTGCTGATCCTGGCGCTGCCGGCGGCCATCACCGGCGGCATCACCCAGATCAACCAGCTGATCGGCACGGCGATCGCCTCGGCGCAGAACAGCGCGGTATCCTCGCTCGCCTATGCCGACCGCATCTACCAATTGCCGCTCGGCGTGGTCGGTGTTGCGGTGGCGATCGTGCTGTTGCCCGAACTGTCGCGGGCGCTGAAGTCGGGCAATCTAATCGAGGCGGCCAATCTGCAGAACCGCTCGGTCGAGTTCACGCTGTTCCTGACGCTGCCGGCAGCCGCGGCACTCTGGGTGATGTCGGAGCCGATCGTGCGGCTGGTCTATGAGCGCGGCGCGTTCGCCGCCAACGGCTCGACGCCGACAGTGGCGGCGATCCTGGCGATCTTCGGCCTCGGCCTGCCGGCTTTCGTGCTGATCAAGGCGTTCACCCCAGGCTATTTCGCCCGCGAGGACACGCGCACGCCGATGATCTTTGCCGCTATCTCGGTGGCGGTGAACGTTACCACGGCGCTGACGCTGTTTCCACGGATGGGCGCGCCCGGCATCGCTGTGGCCTCGGCCGTCGCCGGCTGGGTCAACGCGGTGATGCTGCTCGGCGTCTTGATCCGGCGCGGCCATTGGGGGCGCGACGTGCCGCTGATGAAGCGCATTCCACGGCTGGTGCTGTCGGCGGCCGTAATGGGGGCGGCACTCTATTTTGCCGAGCACTGGTTCGCCGTCAGGCTAGGGCCGGGCTCGCCGCTGGCGGTCAAGGCGACGACGCTGCTGTCGCTGGTTGCCGGCGGAGCGCTGCTTTATTTCATCACCGCCTTCGCCACAGGCGGTGCCGATTTCGGCATGATCCGACGCAACGTCAAGCGGGGATCGGGCAAGTCGGCGCCACCGGTCGCAAAGACCGACCTGGACGAGTAGAGCGCCCGACACGCCCGCAGCGCCGTCTTGATCGCAGCGCCGTCTTCGTCCATAAGCGCGCCGTCGCAAGACTTTCGCCGCGCGCGGTTTCCAGCCGCGCGATTGGCTCCGAAAAGTCTGCAACTTTTCGGAATCACGCTTATACGGCCCTCCACAAGCCATGAGGACAATCATGACCGCCTTCAAGCCACTCGTCTTTTCCGGTGTCCAGCCGACCGGCAATCTGCACCTCGGCAACTATCTCGGCGCCATCAAGAAATTCGTTGCCCTGCAGGACACCTCCGATTGCATCTATTGCGTCGTCGACCTGCATTCGCTGACAGCCCAACTCGTTTATGAAGACCTGGCCGATCAGACGCGGTCGATCACCGCTGCGTTCCTGGCCTCGGGCATCGACCCGAAGAAGCACATCGTCTTCAACCAGTCGCGGGTCATGCAGCACGCCGAGCTCGCCTGGATCTTCAATTGCGTGGCGCGCATCGGCTGGATGAACCGTATGACGCAGTTCAAGGACAAGGCCGGCAAGGATCGCGAGAACGCCTCGCTCGGCCTGCTTGCCTATCCTTCGCTGATGGCTGCCGACATCCTGCTCTACCGTGCCACCCACGTGCCGGTGGGCGAGGACCAGAAGCAGCATCTGGAACTCACCCGCGACATCGCGCAGAAATTCAACAACGACTTCTCCGACCGCATCGCGGCCCTTGGCGTCGGCGTCGAGATGCAGGTCGGCGAAGAGACCGTCAACGGTTATTTCCCGCTGACCGAGCCGGTCATCGGCGGGCCGGCGGCGCGCATCATGTCGCTGCGCGACGGCTCCAAGAAAATGTCCAAATCGGACCCGTCGGATTTGTCGCGCATCAACCTGACTGACGATGCCGACGACATCTCGAAGAAGATCCGCAAGGCCAAGACCGACCCGGAAGCGTTGCCGAGCGAGCTGGACGGCCTGGCCGGCCGGCCCGAGGCGGAGAACCTGGTCGGCATCTATGCGGGTCTCGCCGAGATATCGAAGGCGGATGTACTCAAGGAATTCGCCGGTCAGCAGTTTTCCGTGTTCAAGCCGGCCTTGGCCGATCTTGCAGTGGAAAAACTGGCGCCGATCGCCAGCGAGATGCGCCGCATTTCGGATGACCGCGCCTATGTCGACGCTGTGCTCAAGGACGGCGGCGAGCGCGCCGGCGTGCTGGCCGAAGCGACGATGAAGACGGTGCGCGACATTATCGGCCTGCTGCAGGGCTGATCGCGACATCGGGTGCACTGGCACAAGGCCGGCGACTTGCCGCCGGTCCCCCGCAGTGGCAGATTGCGGCCGCACGACACCGAGTAGATAGACATGGTCTCCAAACGCCTCAGCCGCGAAGCCGGCCATCGCAGGAAATTCCTGACGATCATCGACGACACGCCGGAATGCGAGCGTGCCGTCGCCTATGCCTCGAAACGGGCGCAGAGCACCAGCGGCACGCTGGTGCTGCTCTATGTCATCGTGCCGGACGATTTCCAGCATTGGCTGGGTGTCGAGAAGATCATGCGCGAGGAAGCCAACGCCACCGCGCGCGCCGCGCTCGACAGCTATGCCAACAAGGTGCGCCAGAAGCTCGGCATCGAGCCCGAGATGGTGGTGCGCGAAGGCAAGCCGACGGAAGAGATCCACAAATTGATCGAGGAAGACCAGGACATCGCCATCCTGGTGCTGGCCGCCGGTGCGGGCAAGGAAGGGCCGGGGCCGCTGGTCGGCGCCGTGGCCGGCAAGGGTGCCGCCTTCCCGATCCCGGTGACTGTCGTGCCGCAGAACCTGTCGGACGAGGAAATCGACAGCCTGGCCTGAGATTCTGCTCTTCAGGTGATGCCGGTCCGATGATGGGCGCGAAAAAACATTCCGCCAGCCAGCTGTTCCGGCGATGCGTTTCGCTTGAATGTCCAGCCAATTGAGCCTATTTAGAATTGTTCCAAACTAGATGCCCAAACGGGCACGGAGACGGCCATGTTCATCCAGACCGAATCGACGCCAAACCCGGCGACGCTGAAATTCCTGCCCGGCAAGGAAGTGCTTCTGGAAGGCACCGCCGATTTCCGCGATGCCGACAGCGCCGCCGTCGCCTCGCCGCTGGCCGGCCGGCTGTTCGAAATTCCTGGCGTCACCGGCGTTTTCTTCGGCTATGACTTCATCACCGTGACCAAGGATGGCCCCGACTGGCAGCATTTGAAGCCGGCGATCCTCGGCGCCATCATGGAGCATTTCATGTCCGGCGCGCCCGTCATGGCCAAGGCCGGCCCGGCCGCCGAGACCAGCCAGACCGGTGAGTTCTACGACAAGGCCGACGAGGAGTTGGTCATCACCATCAAGGAACTGCTCGACACGCGGGTGCGCCCGGCGGTCGCCCAGGATGGCGGCGACATCACCTTCCGCGGCTTCGAGAATGGCACGGTGTTCCTGCACATGAAGGGCGCCTGCGCCGGCTGCCCATCCTCGACGGCGACGCTGAAGCACGGCATTCAGAATCTGCTGCGCCATTTCGTGCCGGAAGTGCAACAGGTCGAGCAGGTCTCCTGACGCCCCCTTTTAAAATTCTACCCTGCTGACCATCTGGTCCGATTTCTTCGCTTCCGGCGCCTCGGCCAGAAGGAACTCCAAAATGATCTACGAACTTCGGGTTTACCGGGCTTTGCCGGGGCGCTTGCCGGCGCTTCTTGATCGTTTCGACAAGATCACCCTCAAATTGTGGGAAAAGCACGGTATCCGCCAAGCGGGTTTCTTTACCACGCTGATCGGTGCTTCGAACAACGACCTGACCTACATGCTGGCATGGGAATCGCTGGCCGAACGCGAAGAGCGCTGGACGGCGTTCGTGAAGGACCCGGCCTGGACACAGGCGCGGGAAGATTCCGAGCGTGACGGCCAGATCACCGAGACAATCACCAACCAAATTTTGGCTCCCACCTCGTTCTCGGCGGTGTCCTGACCACCGAGCAGGCGTCGCATCGCGCAAACAACAAAAAACCGGGCCGAATTGCCCGGTTTTCTGCTTGGGACGTCCGTTGTTGCCTAGACGGTCCGCGTACGAAAACTGCCTCTAGAGAACGATGACCTTGGCGCCGACCGAGGCGCGGTCATAGAGGTCGATAATGTCCTGATTCATCAGGCGGATGCAGCCAGACGACATCGCCTTGCCGATCGAATTCCACTCCGGGCTGCCATGCAGGCGATAGCCTGAATCACCGCCCTTGTTGAACAGGTACATGGCGCGCGCGCCGAGCGGGTTCTTCAGGCCCGGCTCCATGCCGCCGGCAAACTTTTCCAATTCCGGCTGGCGCTGGATCATCTGCCTCGGCGGCGTCCAGGTCGGCCATTCGCGCTTGAGCGCAATGTGGGCGGTGCCATGCCACTCGAAGCCCTCGCGGCCGACGCCGATGCCGTAGCGAATGGCCCTTCCGTCGCCCTCGATGAAGTAGAGGAACTTGTTCTGCGTATCGACGATGATCGTGCCCGGCTTTTCCGGGCTGTCGTAGTTCACTTCCTGCCGATGGTACTTCATCGGCACTTTCTCGATCGGGATGCGCGGCAGCTGATAACCTGCGTCGGTGACCGCGCCGTAGTTGTTGGAGAATATCTGCGAGCCGATGGTGCTGCAACCGGCGATAGCAGTGGAGAGCGCCAGTGCGGCGATGATTGCAAACGACTTCATGCGCATCAGGTGATCCGGTGCCCCGCCCAACTTCGGCGGCACGAGTCGGCCGCTCTCTCATCATCATTCATGCTGGCATTTGCTTTGCTTGCCAAGCGTGCGATGCCTATATGCCTGCCTTGACGTACCGGTAAGCGTATCACTATGGCATTTTGGCAACAGTGCCCACAGGATTGTGAAGCAAATTCAAGGGGCCCGCTCCGTGGGCTCCTGGAAATCGAGGAGAACCGTCATGAATGTCGGTGACGCCGCCCACCGCTCCGGCCTGCCGGCCAAGACCATCCGCTACTATGAAGAGATCGGCCTGATCGCCCCGGCGCGCGCCGCCAACGGCTACCGCGATTATTCCGGAGACGACATCCATCGGCTGGCCTTCCTGCGCCGCGCGCGCAATCTCGGCTTTTCCATCGACGATTGCCGCCAGTTGATGGCGCTTTACCAGGATCGCAGCCGCGCCAGCCAGAACGTGCGCGAAATCGCCGCCGCCCATGTCACGGCGATCGAGGAGAAAGTGCGCGAGTTGCAGTCGATGCGCTCGACGCTGCAGAAACTGATCCATGCCTGCCACGGCGACGAAAGGCCGGATTGTCCGATCCTTGATGACATGGCGGGGGCGGCGTTGCCCAGCGACAAGGCCGCCTCTGCGCCTGCATAATGACTCTACGTCGACGAGGCCCGACGCCTGGTCGACTCCTGCCGGGAGGACATCAGCAATGGTCTCGATGACCGTCGAACTGCGCAATGTGGAGGACACGCAAGCCGCCATGGGCTGGGCCGGCGGCCACACGATCATCGTCGACCGGCCCGAAGGCAAGGCCGGCGGCATGGGCCTGGGCTTCAATGGCGGCCAACTGCTCGCCCTGGCGATCGGCGGCTGCTTCTGCAACGACCTTCGCTACGTCGCCGAGGAAATGGGTGTAACGCTCAACAAGATCGCGGTGATCGTCACGCTGAACCTCGAAGGCAAGCCTTTGCTCGCGACCTCGTCAATCATGAAGGTTTCATGCACGACGCTGGACGGCTCCGACCCGGCGGAGATCATCACAAGGGCCGCGGCGATTTCCACGGTCAGCAACTCCCTGCGCCAGGGCGTGCCGGTGAGCATTGAAACGGACGCAACGGCGACCGGCTTGTCGGAGGAATGATCCCTGGGAACAGGCGCATTTGGCCGCGTGGATTGTCGGAGACCGCTAAAAAGATCCGCCGCCGGCACGGCAGGGGGATTGACCCAATTTTCTTCGGCATCTGGGCGCGTCAATCTGCCGCTCTATGTCTTCCCTTGTCGCAATGATCAACGATGGAGGTTGGCATGGATCGGCGATTGTTTCTGACTGGAATGCTTGGGCTTGCAGGGGCTGCGACCGTCGTCGCAATCGCGCGTCCTGCCACCGCCCTGGCCGGCATCCCTGATACGGGGCCCGGCATTCTCGATGAACTCGACAAATCATCCGACGACATTCTCGGCCCGGATGGTCCCGATGTTCAGGACGGCGTCGAGTTCGTGCGGCACCGCAGATGGCACCGCCGCCGTCGCCGACGCGGGTGGAGGCGGGTTTGCCGTCGCTATTGGCGCAATGGCTATTGGCGCCGGCGATGCTTCCGCAGATCCTTCTGGATCCACTTCTGACGGGATCACCAAACGCGAAGGCTCCGGCATCCGCCGGAGCCTTCGCTATCGCTGCGGGCTTGAATCCAATCGGCAAAAAAGGCCCGCCGCCCCTCGGCAGCGGGCAGGTCCTGGAGTGCCGGGGGATCAACCCGGCATGGGGTCAACGAGCGGATCACCAGTTGGTTGCAGGGATCGGCCCGGTAGCCTTCCTTTGGGTGGACCGCCACCGGGCCTGACCGGAGCGGGGTGTATTGGGGGAGCCCCGGCTGCTTCCAAAATATCACCTTTCACTTAAATTAGCTTTAGCTAATTTACAGAAAGCCATGCGCCACCCGCAGATGGGTTGCGCACTTCACGGAAGTGTCGAAGCGACGTCTCCCTGCTTATGCCATTCGACATTCGCGGAACTAAAGCGGTTGCATCTGACTTTGGTTGGTAACGCGCAAAGATTTTTTTCTGCTATCTTAAGGTTACTAAGTGGAAATTGATGGGCGCGGCATATCATGTCGATTCGCGCTGACGATCTCTTTGTTTTTCGAGGAACTGCTTGGCGTGTTCCGCCCAATCAGCCGCCGTGACTTTATGCTCCCGAACGGACTTTCTGAAAGCCTTGCGCAGAGCGTCAAGGTCAAAGGCCCATACTTGTTGGCCTTCTTTAGTGTTCGATTTTGCGTCACCCGTCCCCATGGAAGCGACGGTATGCACCGCAAACTCAATCTTTCAAGGATCAATGCCTGACTTCTTTAGGGTATATCCGGGTATGTCACTCCCACTCTGGCGGGCGCGAAGGAAAATATCGCAAAGGAAATAACCGCCAAAGGATGATAAGAAGGGCAGCAAAGAGCCAACCTGAGCGGTTTCGATGGAATTCATTCTGGCTTGCCTAATCTGCGGGGCAATATTCTTAACCGCCGTATTCATTCACAACAGCTGGCTGCGGAGCCACACAAGGGATTGGACGCCGACATCTGCTGAAGTTTTGAAGTTTATTGACGGCGGCGAGGGCCCAAACCGCTATCTGCTGCAATATGTGATTGATGGAACGGTCTACCGCATCGAAACCAGTCCGTGGTTGGTGCCGTTCTGCACCGCCAGCAACGCGGGCTCGCAAATCGACGTGCTAGTCAACCCATATAGCCCGTACCAATGTGCAATCATCGGTAGAACGGGACAGGGCCGGTGAAGCCGCCTACGGCTGGGTAGCGCCTAGAGCCATTTGATAGCTCCTAGAATCAGCACGACGATAGCTGCCATCACATATTCCAGCCCCGGCTTAACCTGCGCACGAAGTTGCGGTGAAAACCGGCACGCCAGCAGGGCGCCAAGCCCACCACCGAGCGGCGTTAGAATCTTGTCGATAAACTCAACGGCATTCATGTCTCAATCCCCCAAACCCAAGCGAAGGCTAGCAAAGCTAGGGTCTTAAGCAAGCGGGTCTGTCAACCATACAATCGCCTTCATAAAACAGGTTCAAACCGTGAACAAAATCTGGCATGGTGCCTGGCATGCCGATCATCTCCCCCATCCTCATCAATCCTCTCATCGACGGCCGCCAGTCCGAACGCGCCATGCTGGTGCGGCGCGGCGTACAGCGGCTGCTCATGGATATGGGCGCACATGTGTTGCCCGAACTGTCGCTGGCCACGGGCCGCCGCGCCGACCTCGTCGCGCTGACCCGGCAGGGAGATATCTGGATCATCGAGATCAAATCCTCGATCGAGGATTTCAGGGTCGACCGCAAATGGCCCGACTACCGGCTGCATTCCGACCGCTTCTTCTTCGCCACCCATCCCGGCGTGCCCTCGGAGATCTTTCCCCAGGAGTGCGGCTTCATCCTCTCCGACGGCTACGGCGCCGAGATCCTGCGCAATGCGCCCGAGCACCGCATGGCAGCGGCAACGCGCAAAGCGCTGATGCTGCGGATCGCGCGGGCCGGCGCTTCGCGGCTGCTGGCGGCAGAGCTTGCCGGCGTGTCGGTGCCGGCGCTGGAGGGTGAGAGCGAGTAGCGATTGTCCCCCAAGTCCTAAGACTGCCTCTACTCTTCACCGTCCTCCACGCCACCCCTGGCGGGCGCCATGAGCAGCACGGCAGCGCCCAGGATAGCGGCGATGAAGGAACCGGCGAGGATGCCGACCTTGACCGCGTCCTGCAGCGCCACGTCGCCGGCGAAGGCGAGCAGGCCGATGAACAGGCTCATGGTGAAGCCGATGCCGCACAGCAGCGATATGCCGATCATGTGCGTCCAGCCGGCATTGGCTGGCAGGTCGGCAAGACCGAGCCGGATGGCAAGTGCCGAGGAGCCGAACACGCCGACCAGCTTGCCGACCACCAGGCCGGCGGCGACACCCAGCGTCAACGGCTCGATCAGCGCACTGACGCTGAGGCCGGCGAGCGAAACGCCGGCATTGGCAAAGCCGAAGATCGGGATGACGAGGAAGGCCACAACCTTGTGCAGGCCGTGTTCGAGCCGGTGCAGCGGCGAATGGTCGAGATCGTGGCCGATCCCGGCGGAGCGCGCGAGCGGGATGGTCAGCGCCAGCGCCACGCCGGCAAGCGTTGCATGGACGCCAGATTTCAGCACCAGGACCCACAGGACGACGCCCAGAGCGAGATAGGGCACAAGCGTCATCACCCGCATGCGGTTGAGCACTACAAGCCCGGCAATGACGGCGAAGGCGGCACCCAGATAAGCCAGCGAAAGGCCGCTGGTGTAAAAGATGGCGATGATGATGACGGCTCCGAGGTCGTCGATGATGGCAAGGGCTGTGAGGAACACCTTCAGCGAAGCCGGCACGCGGCTGCCGAGCAGCGACAGCACGCCGAGCGCGAAAGCGATGTCGGTGGCGGTCGGGATCGCCCAGCCGGACAGGGCTGCCGCATTGTTGCGGTTGACGGCCACATAGACGAGTGCCGGAACCAGCATGCCGCCAGCAGCGGCGATGCCGGGCAGCACGCGCCGGGGCCAGGTGGAGAGCTGGCCGTCCAGCATCTCGCGCTTGATCTCCAGCCCGACGAGCAGGAAGAACACCGCCATCAGCCCGTCATTGACCCAATGCGAGACGCTGAGCGGGCCGAGATAGGCGTGGAGCGCGGAGAAATAGGTTTCGGCGAGCGGCGAGTTGGCGACGATCAGCGCCAGTGCCGCTGCCACCATCAGGATGATGCCGCCGGCCGCTTCGCTATCGAGAAATTCGCGGAAGACGGAAATCGGCCGCTGCTTCAAATCCTGCATGTCGCCTCCGTCATGCCGCCTGTTTGGCGGGCTTCATTGTCCAAGCGCTAGCGCCGCCCCTCACCTGCCTGCCGGCATCCTCTCCCCGTATAGTGACGGGGAGAG